>NVRG01000137.1 GCA_002400805.1 Gammaproteobacteria bacterium | reverse complement strand
TGGCGTTTCGACCACGGTTGTTGCCTCAAATGAACGTAGTTTATGGGTATGGGCCAAATCAACTTCACGCGGCCAAACTTTTACTATGCGATCCGGAGCCGGCGTATCTAACTCGGGTTCAGTATCACACGCTAACACGATGCTGGGGATGCGACATTTACCGGCTTGAGCGTAAATATTTGTTATCAAGGTATCAGACAGACCTAACACCATTTTTGCCACCGTATTAGACGTGGCAGGTGCGACAATCAAGGTATGATAATCACCCCGGTAAAACAAGCCTACAGGTGGTGAACTCGCCGCACGGTCACGATATACTCGCCCCTTGGTTATTGCTTTAGGATCATGGCCATACATACGGACGACTTCCTCACCCGCTTGACTATAAAACAGATCCACATCGTCTAGATCTCTCACGATTTCTAAACATTCTTCTAGGTAATGACCGGAACCAGAGATCGCCCACGCAATTCGTGGTTTTTCGGGTCTTGCTTGCATGAAAAAGTGCCTTAATAACTTTATATAACTGAAATTTTGCCAGAGTCTGCCCCGATAGTAAAAATTAGATGGGATTAACCCTGTTTTTTACGATAGAATTAGCCTCAAAATACATATCTAGGCTGGAGCAGAAACTAATGGCAACAACGTCAAATACCCCCCCTAAAATTGTCGTCGTAGGAGGCGGTGCAGGTGGCCTTGAACTGGTGACAAAACTTGGCCGAAAATTAGGTAGGAAGGGCAAAGCAGACGTTACCCTTGTTGATAGCACTCATACTCATATCTGGAAACCGTTACTACATGAAGTTGCTGCCGGTACCATTGATTCTCATGAAGATGAAATTGAATACCTCAGCCAAGCCAAATGCAGCGGTTTCCGTTTTCGTTTAGGCCGTATGGAAGCTTTGGATCGCAGCAAAAAACAAATCACCGTTGCTCCAACCTTCACCGATGATGGCATAGAAATCATCCCGCGACGTAGTTTTGATTATGATTATTTGATTATCTCTGTCGGCAGTGTCAGTCATGATTTCAACATTAAAGGTGTTAAAGAACACTGTCTGTTTCTTGATACCACTAAACAGGCTGAAACGTTCCAAAAGAATTTACTACAATCGTATCTACGCGCTCACACACAAGGCAAGCCTTTAGATGAAGGTCAATTAGACATTGCGATTGTCGGCGCTGGTGCAACCGGTATCGAATTAAGCGCTCAGTTACATGAAGTTTCTCATCTTTTAACGGCTTATGGCCTCGATGAAGTGCAGCCTACTGACGTTAATATCAGCATTATAGAAGCAGCAGATCGTGTACTGCCGGGGCTGCCTGAAAACTTATCAGAATCCACCGAAAACGAATTAACCAAACTCGGGGTTAACTTGTTAAAAAATGAACGTGTCGTTGAAGTCACTGCAACAGATATCAAAACTGAAAGTGGTAAGGTCATTTCTGCTGCAATCAAAGTATGGGCAGCCGGCATCAAAGCACCTGATTTCCTCAAAGATATTGACGGYTTAGAAACCAATTGGATGAACCAATTAGTCGTTAAACAAASYTTGCAAACYACCTTAGAYGAYGATRTTTATGCCATCGGTGATTGCTGTGCCTGTAAATGGCAGGGCCATGATGAAAACGTGCCYCCACGCGCTCAAGCAGCACACCAAATGGCTACATTAGTCTATAAGTCATTAAAGAACCGTMTGGCGGATAAACCKGTGCCTGAATATCACTATCACGACTATGGCTCATTAGTTTCATTAGGTAAATACAGCACCGTTGGCAATATGATGGGTAACCTAGGTGGTGGCAGCCTGATGATACAAGGTTTTCTGGCCAGAATGATGTATCTGTCTTTGTACAAAATGCATCAAGTCGCCTTATTTGGCCCTTTCCGAGTAGTCTTGCTCACGCTGTCTCATATTTTCCGTCGCAGCGTACATCCAAATATCAAACTTCACTAAGTCGGATAATGATGTAAGTACCATAAAAAAAGGCCCATTACGGGCCTTTTTTAGTTTTATTTTTGACCATTAATCTCGCTTCAATGACATACGTTCAACTATGCCTGTGCCAGCAATTCGATGCTTAACGGCGGCCACGATGTGAATCACAATTATTGTAATAAACAAAAAAGCTAAGATCTCATGCACCTCCGAAAAGTTTTCCCGCATGGCTTTATCTGCATCAGCAACTCGCGGTAAAACGATGCCCCAAAACTTAGTATCATATTTACTAAATATCGACTGCATATAACCGGTTATTGGCATCGCTAGCATCACGGCATAAAGTAAGCCATGAACGGCCCCTGCAGCTCGCTGCTGCCATTTACTGATAGTATCTGGCAGTGGTGGTGCTTTATGCGTTAATCGCCAAACCACACGTAATATAATGAACATTGCCACGGTAATGCCCATTGACTTATGCAATAGAAAATAAAACGCGCGCACACTTTCTTCGCCTGGCGGCAACTCTGATTGTTTAGGCAGCTCAACCATAAATAACCCCAAAGCAATCATAAAAAAGATAATAGCGGCAATTATCCAGTGCAGGATCACTTGCACTCGATCATAGCGTGCTGTTGTTGTCATTCATTACTCCATCAATTTGGATTTCTAAAAAAAAGGCCACAATAGACTGGCTATTATGACCTTAATATTGGATAAAAATTCCTGCTTAAATATCCAAATTAGCTGCCTGTAAAGCATGTGTTTCAATAAACTCACGGCGAGGTTCAACATTGTCACCCATTAGGATGGTAAATGTTTCATCAGCTGCAATGGCATCTTCAACCTTAACTTGTAATAAACGACGTCTACTCTTATCCATGGTCGTATCCCACAACTGATCAGGATTCATTTCTCCCAAACCTTTATACCGTTGTACATTTTGTCCTCGACGAGCTTCTGCCAATAACCATGTCACCGCTTGTGAAAAGTTAGTAATGAGCTCGCTACGATCTCCTCGTTGCACATAAGCACCCTCGGATAACAGGCCATTAATCTTATCTGCAAAGGTCAAAATACGTTGATATTCTGTGCTGGCAAAAAACTCGCCGGGAACATGAAAATCAGTGCTAATACCATGACGATAAAAGCTTATATTAATCAAGCTCTTACCGTCACCTTCATGTTTAACAATAGATAGCTTATAGCTAGTTCCTGTCGGCAATGACTGATTTAAATGCTGCTCTATGTCCTTCAACCATGGTGCCATCGCATCACTATTTGTTAATTCAGGAATCGCAGGTTGATAAATTAATTGGTCAAGGAAAGCAGGGTAGTAGTGACTAGAAAGTCGCTTAATAATCGCAGTGACGGTTTGATATTCATCAACCAACTGAGCCAGAGCATTGCCATCAATTGCTGTGGCAGATTCACTCGGATATAAAGCAGCATTGGTTAATGCTACTTCCGTTAAATATTGCTCCATTTCAGCATCATCTTTAACGTAACGCTCTTGTTTACCTTTTTTGATCTTGTACAACGGTGGCTGCGCGATATAAATATGTCCTCGCTCAACCAATTCCGGCATTTGGCGATAGAAAAACGTTAATAATAATGTTCTGATATGTGAGCCATCGACATCCGCATCGGTCATAATGATTATATGGTGGTAACGTAACTTATCTGGGTCATATTCATCTCGGCCGATACCACAACCTAACGCGGTAATTAAGGTGCCGACTTCGGCAGAGCTAATCATCTTGTCAAAACGTGCACGCTCGACATTCAAGATCTTTCCTTTCAATGGCAAAATTGCTTGGGTCCGGCGATCACGACCCTGTTTTGCGGAACCACCCGCAGAATCACCCTCCACCAGGAACAATTCAGATAGGGCAGGGTCTCGCTCCTGACAGTCGGCTAGTTTGCCAGGTAAGCCCGCAATATCAAGCGCACCTTTACGACGGGTTAATTCACGTGCTTTACGTGCAGCATCTCGTGCTCTAGCCGCATCGACCATTTTATTGGCAATGAGTTTTGATTCCGTTGGGTTTTCAACCAAGAAGTCATTGAAGTGTTCATTCACCAACGATTCAACTATTGGCCTTACTTCAGAAGAAACCAATTTATCTTTAGTTTGTGATGAAAATTTTGGGTCAGGCACTTTAATCGATAATACTGCCGTTAAACCCTCACGCGCATCATCGCCACTGGGTGAAACTTTCGATTTTTTGGCTAATCCTTCAGCCTCAATGTATTGATTTAAAGTTCGTGTTAATCCTGCACGGAAACCGGCAAGGTGAGCACCACCATCACGTTGTGGAATATTGTTAGTAAAACAATAAATATTTTCTTGATACGAGTCATTCCACTGCATAGATAGGTCGACTACCACACCATTCTTTTCGCCTGAAATAGTGATCACATCATTGTGGATAGGTGTTTTATTCTTATTTAAATGCTCAACAAGTGCCGTGATTCCACCTTCGTAGTAAAATACTTCTGTGCGTTCATCGCGCTCATCCGTCAGGACAATTCTTACACCAGAATTGAGGAAAGCTAATTCACGAATTCGCTTTGATAGAATAGTGTAATCAAAGGTTATATCGGAGAAGGTTCCCTCACTCGGCCAGAACTGAATTTTAGTTCCAGTATAATCACTATCAGCACCTTCTTTTATAGGTGCATCAGGCACACCATGCGTATAGGTTTGTTGGTAAATTTTATTGTTCCGACGAATTTCCATGAACAGCTTTTTAGATAAAGCATTTACGACGGATATGCCTACACCATGTAAACCACCTGACACTTTGTATGAATTATCATCAAACTTACCACCGGCATGCAAAACCGTCATGATAACTTCTGCGGCAGAAATGCCTTCTTCCTCGTGAATATCAACCGGAATACCACGGCCATTATCTGACACAGACACCGAATCATCAGGGTGTATACGAACATTAATTTCACTACAATGTCCGGCCAACGCTTCATCAATAGAGTTATCTAAAACTTCAAACACCATATGATGTAAGCCAGTACCATCATCGGTATCACCGATATACATGCCTGGACGCTTTCTTACCGCATCAAGGCCTTTGAGTACTTTAATATTCGATGA
>NVRG01000136.1 GCA_002400805.1 Gammaproteobacteria bacterium | reverse complement strand
TAGGCCTACAAGTCAATGCGGGTCATGGTTTGAATTATCATAATGTGACTGCTATTGCTGAGATCCCTGATATTGTTGAACTTAATATAGGGCATGCGATTGTAGCTCGTTCAGTATTTACCGGTTTTCAAACAGCCGTACGAGAAATGAAACAGTTAATGCAGGATGCCAGACGGGCATGATCTTCGGTATAGGCACTGATCTCGTTCATATCCCACGTATGCAAGCATTGCTGGATAAACATGCTGATAAGATTGCCACAAGGATTTTAAGTGAAGCTGAATTTGAAGCTTTCAAGCAAGCCGTAAACCCAGCTGCATTTTTGGCTAAGCGCTTTGCTGCAAAAGAAGCTGCTGCCAAGGCTTTAGGTACGGGTTTCCGCGATGGTTTAAGTTTACGTCATATTGCAGTCGAAAATAATAAACTAGGTAAACCGGAATTAACCTTTCATAAACGTGGTCTAGAAATACTACAAGAGCTGAATATTGGCCGAAGTTTAGTAAGCTTAAGTGATGAAAAAGAATACGCCATAGCATTTGTGACTTTAATGGAATCTGAGTGATATGAATTCATACCCGACAATTGAAACATTCATTGGTAATACACCGCTGGTTCGTTTACAACGATTGCCCGGTGAAACGAGTAATACGATTCTGGTCAAACTAGAAGGAGATAATCCAGCCGGCTCGGTTAAGGATCGTCCGGTATTGAGTATGATTCAACGTGCACAAGCACGCGGTGAGATTAAACCCGGCGATACCTTGATTGAAGCCACCAGTGGCAATACTGGCATCGCTTTGGCAATGATTTCTGCCATTATGGGTTACCGGATGGTATTAATCATGCCTGAGAAAATGAGTATTGAACGCCGAGCATCGATGCGAGCGTATGGCGCTGAGATTATTTTGACAGATGGTATGGAAACCGCACGTGATTTAGCGTTGGACATGGAGAAACAAGGCAAAGGCAAAGTCTTAAATCAGTTTGGCAACTTAGATAACCCTTTGGCTCATTATGAAACCACTGGCCCTGAGATTTGGCGAGATACTGATGGCGAAGTGACGCACTTTGTCAGTGCGATGGGCACCACGGGCACGATTATGGGTGTGTCACGTTATTTAAAACAGCAGAATCCAGATGTTCAAATTGTGGGGGTGCAACCTGTCGAGGGCGCTAGCATTCCAGGTATACGTCGTTGGCCTAAAGAATATCTCCCCACTATTTTCGAGCCTGAACGCGTCGATCAAACTATCGATATGGAACAAGAAGTCGCAGAAGACACGATGAGACAGTTGGCAACAGAAGAAGGCATATTTTGTGGTGTTTCATCCGGTGGCGCGGTAGCCGCAGCGTTAAGGCTCTCTCAGCAGGTTAATAATGCCGTGATAGTTAGTATTATTTGTGATCGTGGTGATCGATATTTATCGACGGGCGTTTTTCCTGCGGAATAATGAACGTCATTCGAATATGGCTGATTCTCAGTGCGGCCATATTGGTCTGCTGGCAAGGCATTTCTTCTGCCAATGAGCGAATAAACATAACAATTGGTTCATGGAGCTTTGAAGAACACGCTGCAGACAATTTAAACCTTGAGTTTATGTTGACCGGTAAAGGTTTGGGTGTTGTGGTCAGTGCAGATAGCATGACACTCGCTGAACCTATAGGACCGCTAAAGAAAGTCAGCTTAAAATGTACTGAACTGGCATTGTTATCAGGGCACTATTCCTGCAAACAAGGAACTGTAGCATTCCAGCATGCTGAATTAGGTGCTCAGAAATTAAACTTTTCCGTTAAAGCACAACCAGAAACTAGTCGTTATGACATCCAGGTTGTCGGTTTGAAATTAGCGGAGGCTGAAATTTCATTTACCGCAAAACTAGATAAGGAAAACTGGCAGATATCCCTGGATATTCCCCAAGTATCATTAACTCAGCTTGTTGAATTGACTTCACCCTATCTAGCCAAAGAAAGAAGCAAGCAATTGAGTGAATGGAGTTATGGCGCTGATTTAGCGATAACGGCTGAATTGCAGGGCCAAGCTATGCAACTGGTTAAAGCAAATATAGCGTTGACAGCATCATCGTTAAATCTCAGTGATAGCCAGGGTCTCTATGTAGCTGAGGATTCAGCTTTAGACCTAATTGTCGATTTAGTCCATACCAACCACAATTGGCAATGGCATGCAGATCTGAATATTGTAAGTGGCCAAGCCTATGCGGACCCCGTTTTTCTGGATTTCTCAGCATCGCCTTTGTCATTTAATGTGGATGGAAGCTGGCAGCAACAATTCAACAAGTTAAGTATTCAACAAGCAACGATTATTCACCAAGATATCGCTGAGCTGGATGTAGAGATGATGAGTGATTTTACACAGCTAAATGAACTTGATATTACACTCAAAAATACTGATATCAGTAAGTTATACCCGATATGGATACAACCATTTTTAGTCGATACTGCTGCTGCAAATCTAGAGTTAGCAGGTCAGCTTGCCATGCAGTTCAAGCTGCAAAATGATGACTATCAATTTACAGTGGATTTAGCGGACCTTTTTGTTGATGATGAAGATGGACTCTTTGGCTTGTATGATCTTAATGGAACTCTAGGCTGGACTAATACCATTGAGCCTTTAATATCCCAGCTCACGTGGCAGGGTGGTTATGTTTATGCGATACCGATAGGGCCTTCAACAATAGTCGCGCAGAGCAAATCATCGCAGTTAAATTTGCAACAAACATGGACATTACCCATTTTAGATGGTGAATTGCAGCTTAATGATTTTAGTTTTAAGCGACCTGAAAATGATAACGTTCAATGGACGTTTGATGGCTTGTTAACGCCAATATCAATGGAAGCACTGAGTAGTGCACTTGAATGGCCAACCTTGCATGGTAAATTATCTGGTGTGATACCCAAAGTAACTTATGTCGATCACAATATTCATGTTGATGGTGCCTTATTGGTGAAATTATTTGATGGCACCACGATTATTCGAGATTTACAGTTAGATCGGCCTTTTGGAGCCTTGCCCCAGCTGTATGCCAATGTTGATATAAATAATCTGGATTTGGAAACGCTGACTCAAACCTTTGATTTTGGCAAAATCACCGGCAAGCTGGATGGGCAGATTAATCAATTACGATTATCAAATTGGCAGCCGGTTGCTTTTGACGCCCGTTTTTATACCCCGRTTGGTGATAAAAGTCGGCGACGTATTAGTCAAAAAGCGGTRGATAATTTATCYCAAATTGGCGGTGGAGCAGGTGGRCTATTGTCACGTAGCTTTTTACGCTTCTTTGAGGATTTTTCMTACCAACGTTTGGGTCTAAGCTGTAAATTGACCAATGAGGTGTGTGAAATGACCGGTGTGAGTGAAGCAGAACACGGCTATTACATTGTAAAAGGTGGCGGATTACCGCCGAGAATAAATGTAGTGGGGTATACTCGCCGCGTGGACTGGCCGGATTTGATTGAACGGTTAAAAAGTGTCAGCCAGAGCTCAGGGCCCGTGATTCAATAAAAAGGAGAGAATATGAAATTAGTGAAATGGTTGACCGGCAGCATGATGACTACGTTGATGCTGGTCTCGTGTGTGACAATTAATATTTATTTTCCTGCTGCGGCTGCTGAGAAAGCGGCGGATCGTATTATTGAAGATGTGTGGGGACCGGCAACAGCGCCGGCAGAACCAACAGAATCAGAAACTGAACAACAATCATTGAACATTCAGCCTAGCGTGGGTGAACAAGTTGCCATACAGGTTTTAAACTGGTTAGTGACACCGGCAACAGCGGCAGGAGCTAATTTAAATATTAATTCTGCTGCAATTAATGCCATTCAAGCAAAAATGAAAGCGCGCCATAATGCGTTAAAACCACATTATGCGAGTGGGGCGATCGGCTTAACATCGAAAGGTTTGATTACGGTACGTAATGCTAAGGCGATTGCCTTAAAAGATAGAAATAAGGTGAAAGGTCTGGTCGCGGATGAAAATAAAGATCGTAATGCCCTATATGCCGAGATTGCACGCGCTAATGGTCATCCAGAATGGCAGGCGGATATCCAAGCAACCTTTGCTAGTCGTTGGGTGAACAAAGCGGCTAAAGGATGGTGGTATAATAGCGGCGGTAATTGGCAGCAAAAATAAAAAATAAGCCAACAAGTTTCACGAAAAAGGATCCAGTGATGTTAAACATCGCTGGATTTTTTGTTTTTCAGCTAGACATTAGAGATACACACAATGGGCAGACGTAACCGTAGACAAAAACTACCGCAAGATCCCGTAGAAACCAGCATTGAGTCTTTGTCTCATGATGGCCGAGGCATCGCTAGAATCGAAGGCAAGACCGTATTTGTCGATGGCGCTTTGGCTGGAGAGAAGGTTAAGTTTTTATATACAAAAAAACATAAAACATACGATGAAGCTCGCACCATTGAAGTATTAACGGCATCTGAAGATCGTGTCGAAGCAAAATGCCAACATTTTGGGGTATGTGGTGGTTGCAGTTTGATGCATATGGAGCCAGACGCCCAGCTACGTTTAAAACAGAATACCTTAAACGAGCACCTAACCCACTTCGGTAACTTACAGCCCCAATCATGGTTGGAACCATTAAAAGGACCATTATTTGGCTATCGGCGTAAAGCCCGTTTAGGAGTTAAACATGTGCCGAAAAAAGAACGGGTATTGGTGGGCTTTCGAGAAAAAGGCACGCCGTATCTGGCCGTATTAGAGCGCTGTGAAGTATTGGATGAGCGTGTAGGGCCACGTTTGGCGGAATTGGGAGAAATGATTGGCGGTTTAGACGCTCATAATCGCATCGCACAGATAGAAGTGGCGATGGATGATGAACATGTTGCTCTGATATTTAGGAATCTCGATCCCTTATCGCAACAAGATCAAGATGCTTTGATTGCCTATGGTCAAGAACATCATTTATGGATTTACTTGCAATCAGGAGGCCCGGATACGGTTACACCATTGTGGCCTGAAAACCCCCAATTAAGTTATGCGCCAGAAGCTGGGTTAACCCTAGAGTTTGAACCCAATGATTTTACCC
>NVRG01000135.1 GCA_002400805.1 Gammaproteobacteria bacterium | reverse complement strand
TCGATTAAGCACTGAATTTAAAGAGATGGGTGGGGCCGCACTTGAAGTAGTGTCCGGCCGACAACATCCAGAAGAGATTAAAACATTGGCGCGATTAGCAGAGAAATTGGAACTAATGGCATCATGTGGCTCTGATTTTCATACGCCTGATAATAGCTGGGTAGAATTGGGCCGCTTAAATCCACTGCCAGAAATGTGTACACCGATCTGGCATGATTGGGCACACTGAACATTTACATCAACATAATTTAGAGCAAGGTTGAATATTTTTTATTTAGGAAAATCATGAGTCAGCTTTTTCACATCCACCCCGAAAATCCTCAGAAACGTCTTATTAAACAAGCCTGCGAGATCATTCGTAAGGGAGGTTTAGTTGTTTATCCAACTGATTCAGGTTATGCCTTAGGCTGCCATATAGGTGATAAGGCGGCAATGGATAAGATTCGACGTCTCCGCCAACTCGATGATGATCATAACTTTACCTTGGTCTGTCGCGACTTGTCAGAAATATCCCTGTATTCGCAAGTTAATAATTCGGTATTTCGGATGATAAAAACACATACGCCCGGGCCCTATACATTTATCCTGCCAGCGACGAAAGAAGTGCCTCGCCGTTTACAACATGCCAAACGTAGAAGTATTGGCTTACGTATTCCAGACAACACCATTGCTTTAGCGTTATTAGAAGAACTGAATGAACCATTAATGAGTTCAACGTTGATTCTGCCGGGTGAAGACCTGCCGATGACCGATGCTGAAGATATTATTGATCAAATCGGAAAGCAGGTGGATCTAGTGATTGATGGTGGTTTTTGTGGATCTGAACCGACAACGGTGATTGAAATTGTTGATGATATGCCTGAAGTTGTACGGATAGGCATGGGTGACCCATCACCATTTGAGGCCTAAGGATGTGGTGGCTATTTATCATTTCGATGCTAATAGCCCTTGTTATTTATAGCGGTCAAAAAGCGTCGAAGGTCGACTGGGGTGGCCCCACGGTAAATTGGATTGATGGCTTAGTCCGATTATTATGCAAATACGTACACCGACTGCCCATAACAGAAATTCCCTTACCGGATTCAGGTGCAGCCATCGTTGTGGCCAATCATGTCTCCGGTCTAGATCCCTTTTTATTGATTTCAGCTAGCCGGCGACCGCTACGGTTTTTAATTGCCCGAGAAGAATATGAGCGACCGATATTGCACTGGTTATTTAAAGCCTCGGGTTGTATTCCTGTTGATCGACACGGCAAACCAGAACTTGCACTAAGACAAGCGTTGCGAGCATTACAAGCCGGCGAAGTGGTCGCGCTGTTTCCTCATGGGAAAATCCATCTAGACTCAGATCCTCCACGAAAGATTAAAGGGGGTGTCGCTCGATTGGCTGCGTGGTCTAAAGCGGAAATCTATCCGGTTAGAATTGATGGTATCGGTGCACAAGGCTCGGTCGCATTAGCCCCTATTATTCCTAGCCATGTCATATTAACCTTGAATGAGGCAATATCTTGTCAGCCAGAACAGTTAGCTGCCTGTATAGCCGATATTACGTTGGCGATTGAAACGCCCGCGAGTATGAGGGGATAAATCAAGCCGGGTCGAACCTGTCTTGATATTTATACAGATCCCCCCATGTGATAACTAACACAGATTTTTAATGGGGATTCAGGGATGCAAGTCGATAAGTTTACCAGTAAATTCCAACAAGCTTTAGATGCGGCTCAGAGTATGGCCGTAGGCCGTGACCACCAGTTTATTGAACCTACTCATCTTATGTTGGCCTTGCTGCAACAACAATCTGGAACGGTGCGGCCCTTATTAGCTCAAAGTGGCGTTGATGTTGTTGCTTACGCAGAAGATTTAGAAAATCAATTAAATCGTTTGGCCCAAGTTGAAGATCACGCCGGTAATATCCATGTCTCACAAGATTTGGTCCGTCTATTAAATCAGAGTGATAAGCTGGCCCAAAAACGTCAAGACCAATATATCTCCAGCGAATTATTTGTGTTGGCGATGGTCGCCGATAAAACAAAAACGGGTGAGGTATTACGCCAACATGGGGCGAGCAAATCTAATTTGGGGCTGGCGATTGACAAGCTGCGTGGTGGAGAAAAAGTGATGGATCCGAATGCTGAAGAACAACGACAAGCATTGGAAAAATATACCATAGATTTAACGGCACAAGCTGAACAGGGTAAGTTGGATCCGGTGATAGGACGCGATGATGAAATTCGTCGCACCATTCAAGTATTACAGCGTCGGACTAAAAATAACCCGGTATTGATTGGCGAGCCGGGTGTGGGAAAAACGGCGATAGCGGAAGGTCTAGCACAACGCATTATTAATGGAGAAGTGCCGGAAGGCATGAAACATAAACGTTTATTATCTCTGGATATGGGGGCTTTGATTGCGGGTGCAAAGTTTAGAGGTGAATTTGAAGAACGGTTAAAAGCAGTGTTAAAAGATTTGTCCAAGCAAGAAGGACAATTTATTTTATTTATCGATGAAATTCATACCATGGTTGGTGCAGGAAAAGCAGAAGGTGCCATGGACGCCGGCAATATGCTTAAACCTGCTTTGGCACGAGGAGAATTACATTGCATCGGAGCGACCACATTAGATGAGTATCGGAAGTATGTGGAAAAGGATGGGGCTTTAGAGCGACGTTTTCAAAAAGTGCATGTGGGAGAACCCTCGGTGGAAGATACCATTGGTATTTTACGTGGCTTAAGCGAGCGTTACGAAGTGCATCATGGGGTTGATATTACCGATCCTGCAATCGTGGCAGCAGCCACCTTATCTTATCGTTACATTACTGATCGGATGTTGCCTGATAAGGCCATTGATTTGATTGATGAAGCCGCCAGTCGTATCCGCATGGAAATTGATTCTAAACCGGAATCATTAGATCGAATGGAGCGGCGGTTGATTCAATTGAAAATTGAACGAGTTGCCTTGCAAAAAGAATCAGATGACGCCTCAAAAAGACGATTAGCAATCTTAGAAAAAGAGATGAAAAAGTTAGCGCGTGAATACACCGATCTGGAAGAAATATGGAAGGCGGAAAAAGCAGCCTTACATGGCAGTCAAAATATTAAGGAAAACTTGGAAAAAGCACGGCTGGAATTGGAAATGGCCAACCGAAATGGCGATTTGGCCAGAATGTCAGAACTGCAATATGGCAAAATTCCAGCGTTGGAAAAACAACTGGATATGGCGGCACAAGCTGAAATGCAGGACTTTAGCTTATTACGTAATAAAGTAGGTGAAGAAGAAATTGCTGAAGTGGTGTCTAAGTGGACAGGCATACCTGTATCGAAAATGTTGGAAGGAGAACGGGACAAACTATTAAAAATGGATGAGGCATTACATGAACGTGTGATCGGTCAGGATGAGGCGGTAACCTCGGTTGCTAATGCGATCCGTCGTTCTCGTGCGGGATTGTCCGATCCAAACCGACCGAATGGCTCATTCTTATTCCTTGGCCCGACTGGGGTTGGTAAAACGGAATTATGTAAAGCCTTGGCGACCTTCTTATTTGATACTGAAGAGGCGATGGTGCGCATTGATATGTCTGAGTTTATGGAAAAACATTCGGTAGCAAGGTTGGTGGGTGCGCCGCCGGGTTATGTTGGTTATGAAGAAGGAGGCTATTTAACTGAAGCCGTACGCCGCAAACCGTATTCCGTCATCTTGTTAGATGAAATTGAAAAGGCGCATCCAGATGTGTTTAATATTTTGTTGCAGGTATTGGATGATGGCCGTTTAACCGATGGTCAAGGTCGCACGGTTGATTTTCGTAATACTGTGATAGTGATGACCTCAAACCTAGGCTCGAATCTGATTCAAGAGTTAGCCGGTGAAGAACAATATGAACAGATGAAGTCAGCCGTGATGGAAACGGTTACACAGCATTTTCGTCCAGAGTTTATTAATCGTGTAGATGATGTGGTGGTATTTCAYCCCTTGCWACGCGATCAAATTCACGCCATTGCGACTATTCAGYTAGCTCAGTTACATCAACGTTTGGCAGAGCAGGGTATGGGACTGGAAGTGAGTGATGCTGCTTTAGATTTGATTACYGAMGCTGGCTTTGATCCGGTATATGGGGCGAGACCGTTAAAACGGGTGATCCAAAATCAATTAGAAAACACACTGGCCCAAAATTTATTATCAGGTCATTTTGAGTCGGGCGATCAGATTAAAGTCGATGTGAATGACGGCGAATTAACGTTTAGTAAATAAAAGAATAATGGGGTAGTTATAAACGTTTTTTTGTTTAGTGTGGAGACAATGAACTTGGTATAATTAATTTCTTCATTATCTAGCAGAAGACGCTCTAACTTATGTCTAAAAATGGCACGTTTGCTGATGCATTCACTCCTGCGCAAGTCGCGCATAAAGTAAAAACACTGGGTATAAATAAAGCGGCAACGCCTCTTTTGCCATTGATAGTCTTATCCTTAATGGCTGGGGCCTTTATTTCCCTAGGTGCCATGTATTACACCGTGGTAATGACTAATCCTAGTGATGCATATGGCGCCGCAAAAATGTTGGGTGGTATTGCCTTTTCGTTGGGATTTATGCCGGTGGTTATCGCTGGTGGTGAATTATTCACTGGTAATAATTTAATCGTGATGGCTTGGGCAACAGGTTGCGTTTCTACTAAGCGGATACTCGCAAACTGGACCTTGGTTTATATAGGCAATGCACTGGGTGCCTTGATAACCGTATATTTAGTTTTTACTTCAGGTTTTTTAGATGAGGCACATCATGCTGTCGGTGTGACAGCCTTAAAGATAGGGCTGGCAAAAGCAAGTTTATCAAGCAGCGAGGCATTTTTTGTAATGCATTAGTCTGTTTAGCTAGTTGGATGGTGTATGCCTCAAGAACAGTGACCGATAAGGTGTTTGCAGTGATATTTCCTATTTCTGCTTTTGTTGTAATGGGCTTTGAACATTGCATTGCTAATATGTTTATGATTCCGATGGCAATGGTTGCGGCTTTAAATCCTGACATTGTAGCGGCGAGTGGTTTATCAGCTGAAGCTTTGGCTCCTCTTAATA
>NVRG01000134.1 GCA_002400805.1 Gammaproteobacteria bacterium | reverse complement strand
GCCGGCACCTACAATAATGACATCATAATGTTGGCTCATAACGAAATGCCTCTCGCTAAACGAGGTTGCTTGCCATCTAGGCCCATACTCTTTTTAGCTAACCAATGTTTGAGTGGCGGCAATGATTCCATCATGCTTAAACCTGCCCCGCGTAAATGTCCTAATAGTGGATTATCGTTGCTAAACAAGGTGACTAAGTTATTAGTGGCTTGAATGACATGATCCTGATCACTGAGACGCCATTGTTTATAGTCGAATAATAAACGAGCATCACCACAATCTTTATCAACCGGTGTGAGCACATCAGCAAGTACAGCGACATCTCTTAGACCCAGGTTAAAACCTTGTCCGGCAATAGGATGCAAACTATGGGCTGCATTACCGATTAAAACCACACGATGTTGCACTGGTTGATCGGCTTGGATTAAATGTAAGGGATAACTATTGCGTTGGCCGACTTGTTTTAATTTACCCAGGCGATAACCAAAACGCGCTTGCAGCTGCTTTAAGAAGTCTTGATCGGATAAATTGAGTAAGGCAGCATCATCGCCTGATTTTACCGTCCAGACGAGGCTGCAGCGGTTCTCAGACATGGGTAATAAGGCAATAGGGCCGGTATCGGTAAAACGTTCATAGGCCCAGTTTTGATGAGCGCGTTCAGGAGTAATGTTGGCTGTTACAGCGGCTTGATGGTAATCATGCTCTAAAGCCCCGAGTTGTAGCAGCTGACGAATAGTTGATTGTCCGCCATCTGCAGCAACCATTAGTTGGGCAGTAAGCAGACGTTGATCATTCAATTCCAGCTCAACAAAATCATCCTGTTGTTGCAGTGCAACGACGCTGGCAGGGCTAATAATGTCTAGATTGTCTTGTGACTCGAGTGCTTGATTTAATATTTCCCCCATTGCTCTGGCGGTGAGCACTTGCCCTAGGGCGGGAACCTGTTCTTGTTGAGCTGACAGACGAGTCACACCAAAGTGACCTCGGTCTGATATATGGATATGTTTAATAGCTGTGCTATATGAGCTTAAAGCCTTCCACAAACCCAGTGATTCAAAGATGCGCTGTGAGCCATAGGATAAGGCAATGCCTCGGTCATCATAACTGGGTTGCTGATCTGATTTAGTTGAAACCGCTTCAATTATGGCAATACGTAAAGAACTATTAGCTAAGGCAATGGCAAGACTGGCACCGACCATGCCACCGCCAACAATGATTAAGTCATAGTCCGGAGATACTGCCATTGTTAGTGTTTAGCTGCCGCCATTAAGGCTTCAATTTCATCCACTTCTTTTGGTGCGCCTTGGGTTAAAACTTCATTGCCTGTTTTGGTTACCAACACGTCATCTTCGATGCGAATACCAATAAAATGCCATTTCTTAGCGATATTTTCAGGATTACGTATATATAAACCAGGTTCTACCGTTAAGACCATGCCCGGTTCTAATAAGCGCCATTCGCCACCGATTTTATAGTCGCCAACATCGTGAACATCCATGCCTAACCAATGGCCGGTGCGATGCATATAAAACTCACGATATTGTTCTTTCTCAATCAAAGTTTCGAGTTTGCCGTTGAGTAAGCCTAACTTTAATAAACCTTCGGTTAATACTCTTACCGCCGCTTCATGCGGTTGATTCCAATGGTTACCCGGTTTGACCTCAGCGATCGCGGCTTTTTGTGCATCAAGCACTAGGTTGTATAGCGCTTTTTGTGCGGGTGTGTATTTACCATTCACCGGGAAGGTACGGGTGATATCAGCAGCGTAATAATCATACTCAGCGCCGGCATCAATTAATAACAAATCATTATTTTTCAGTCGATGATTATTTTCAATATAGTGCAAGATGCAGCCGTTTTCACCGCCGCCCACGATGGAAGGGTAAGCGGGGGAGCGACAATCATTTTTCATAAACTCATGAATGATTTCAGCTTCAACTTGATATTCCCATTTACCGACTTGAGTAAACTGCATGGCTCGAATATGGGATTGGACTGATATTTCAGCCGCGGTACGCATAGCTTTTATTTCAGCGCTGCTTTTAAATAGGCGTAGTTCATTTAATACATGGTCGAGTTCAACAATTTCAGTGGGTGAATGCATACCTTGGCGTGATGCATTACGCAGGTGATTCAGCCAGCCCACCATACGATGGTCAAAGGTGGGCACGTTGCCCATGGTGTAATAGACTTTTTCTTTGCCTTCTAATAAACCAGGCAAAATGTCATTGAGATCAGAATAGGGGTAAGAATCATCCGCGCCAAACTGCTCGATGGCTCCTTCTTGACCGGCACGATAACCATCCCAAATTTCTTTGTCTAAATCACGTTCACGACAAAAAATAAGATATTCACCATGAGGACGACCGGGCACAATGACAAGCACAGATTCAGGCTCATCAAAACCGCTCAGATAGTGAAAATTACTATCACTGCGGAAAATATAATCAACATCGCGATTACGGGTTGAAACTTTGGCATTAGGCAAAACAGCAATACTGTCTGCACCCATGATATCGATGAGTCGCTGCCGGCGTCGGGCAAATTCTTTTTTGTTCATTAGTGCTCAGTTGTGTCGTCGTCTTCTGACTCTATAGGTTGTAGGTCACCATACAATAAAAACAGACCCATACGTAAATATTCAACTAACTCTTCAAAATTAGTATCTTCATCATCATTTTCTTCAAGCTCACTATCACTAATTTGACCAATTCTAACGACATCAGCAATATATTCTTGGCATTCGCCAGAAAGCTCGGTGTCTTCGGTAAGACCAGAAACRCCCAAGCCAAAAATTAAACCTTGGCACCAATCCGATAGAGCGGTTAAGCGTGACGATATTGGTGCATCATCCTCAGGTAATTCAAGTTGTAAATCAAAATCCAAACTATTTAAGCCTTGCATGGTTTGATCAAATAAGGCRGTTAAGTCGAGTATCTCATCTTCATCAGGATGAATATCRTCAAATAAGCTTTTATACCAAGTGATGCGATTTGCCTGTGAGTCCAAGCACAATAAACCRCATAATGCGCCTTGTAATTCGGCAGCACTGGCAGGGCCATCGCCGGTTGCTTTGCCAGCGTCAAGAGAAGGAAAATATAATTGAGACATGATGATACGACCTGAATTTAAAAAACATATTATGACAGTTGTTGACCGAGTCGGTTGGGCRCGACTATAGTTAGGCATTATTTTCGCATAGCCAAGAACTCAATATTAATGGAAAAAGACGCGATTCAACAGTTAGAGCAGCAAGTCGACGACCTACTTCGTGCTAGTCGTCGGATCCGTGACGAGAATATGTTACTCAAATCTCAACAGACTGCTTGGCTGACCGAACGTACGCAATTGGTCGAAAAAACAGATCTTGCGCGAAGCCGCATAGATACTATGGTTAGTCGCTTAAAAGAACTGGATAATGAACTATGATTTCCCCCGTTAATGTCAGTATATTGGGTAAGGAATATCAGATTGCTTGTCCGGATGAAGAGAAAGATGCATTGCTCGCTTCTGCGCAAATGTTACATCAAAATATGGAAAAAATTAGGGGCACGGGTAAGATCGTTGGTTTAGACCGTATTGCGGTGATGGCAGCCCTGAATTTAGCGCATGACCTTATTAGTTTGCAGAATGATGATGGTCATGACATGGATGAGATGAATAAAAAGATTTTCCAAATGAAAGATAGAGTTAGCGCCTTTTTAGACGAAGAACGCCAACTAGACCTATAAAAAATCAGTTGTATTTAGTTGATTCGGGTTATTATATAGACACGTCCCTGCGGTGCTCGCGACTGACACGTGTGTCTTGAGCCGATAAGCAAATTGCATGGATATCAAAACAAAGTTGGCGTGCAAGCCCGCTAGACGGGAAGCCCGATGCTTTGATGAGGTAACCACTTGAACCCCATGGTTCGAGAACCCCGTCACAACGACACTGTGGGGACTATTATTCACTTCGCCACTCGGTGAAACGAACTAACTTTCAAATTTGATAGTAGAGTGAAACGCTAGCGAGTTAATGCGTCTTCATCATTCGTCTTCGGGTTCATAAAGTCATTAACCTTGCTGTCATAGACATCGGATCCATCTAACAGCGCACCGGCACGTTCAGGTAATACACGTTTGTCAGAAAGATTGCCGAGTTGTTCATAACCGGTAGATAAATGGTCAAACATTTTTTTGTATGAGCCAGCCATATTCTTGAATAAGTCGGCAGTAGTATCGTAGTGCTCATGTACTAATTGCTGATAGCCTTCAAGTTCTTCTTGTTTTTGACTGAGCTGCTGCTCGTATTCTTGCATCATGCTTTTGATTTCATCTTGCCCCCCTGGTGCTTTACGTCGACCAAAGACAAAGCCCAGAAGACCTGAAAAAATGACAGCAAGGATTAAAATCCCCCAAATTTCAGCTGTTGACATGAGTTACTCCTATACGAAACAGATATCAGCATAACGTGGAGCAAGTGTGCTTGGCAAAGTCTGATGTTAGATTTTTTGCGGATAGTTATCAGGGGGCTTATTGTTCGGTTAAATACCG
The DNA here is from genome assembly GCA_002400805.1 of Gammaproteobacteria bacterium. Next base: position 549 of record NVRG01000134.1, on the reverse strand, counting down.
ATCTTAAAATTATTTGCATTACTTAAACTGAAACTGTTTTAATCAGGCTAATGAATAACTGGATGATGTGCGTGTTTTCTAAATTTAAAGAGTTCTTATTTTTGATGTTGATTGCCGTAATGGCAGTGGCAGGAGAACCTGAAAGCACTATTGAAACCGAAAGTGTTTCAAATTTGTTAAATGAAATTGATGTTCTTTATCACTCTGCGGGTATTGATGGTGCGTTATTGATTTCCTCTTTAGATGGAGATGTTGAGTATTCGCATAATGCCGATCAAGTGACATCGGCGAATATACCCGCTTCGACCTTCAAAATTCCAAATACCTTGATTGCTTTAGAAGAGGAAGTCGTTAAGGATCAATTTGAAATTATTAAATGGGATGGTGTTAATAGAACGTATGCCCCGTGGAATTCTGACCAAACATTGGCAACGGCTTTTGCACGCTCATGTGTTTGGTGTTATCAACATTTTGCTGCAAAGATAGGCAATGGAAAATATCAGCATTACCTTGATGAATTCGGTTATGGCAATAAAAAAACCGGCAGTG
>NVRG01000133.1 GCA_002400805.1 Gammaproteobacteria bacterium | reverse complement strand
TTTGCAAGATAAGTGACCAACAAGATAAACGCTAACAAAATGAAGGCCATTATTCTAACGACCATGAGTGTTGGTTTAGACAGCTTTGACTGTTGCTCAGTTGTTGAATGAGTAATACCCATAGTTAGCCACACGCACTTTTTAAATTAAATGACGTATTTTGATTGTAACCTTACAAAATAAATTTGTTTTTAAAATTAAAGGGTATAAAAGGTGACGGAGGGGTTAAATTTTAGCCACTGATATTTGGGAACAGTGTAAAAACACTTTCCCACCCTCACTTTTTATTTCAGCCTTCTTTTTAAAGGCGTCACCTTTTTACTTACCATTCAGGCCTAGGTGGTTTTCCTTACTTAACAGCCGAACGCTTTAACACGCCTTTGTCGTATCCTACTTTTTGCTTATCAGAAAGAATTGCTCTCATTTCGATAAGATGGTCATATCTTAAGCGCATGATCTGTGTCTTTGCTACCATCAGTTCATCAATCTTGGCATAGACGTTTTCAGCCTTAACGTCATCTGTGATCGTCATTTCATTAAGTTCTTTCAGTGCCTTTTTCTCAGCTGCTTTAAAAGAGGCCTGATCAAGATGCAGTTTGTGATGCATTTTATCGATTGCCGCTTTTTGAGATGCACCTGGATCGGGGATTTGATCCGCCATGAGGGGGGTGCTGAGAAGGCTACACACTGTTACAACGGGTATTAACTTCAGTATATATTTAAGATCGTGCAAACTCATAAGTTTCTCCAGTAAAATCATATATTAAATAAAAGATGACGGAGGGATTATAGTTTAACCACTATTCTATTTTTCCATCATCCATGAAGAAAAACAATTTTGGACATCCAATAGGATGGGCCGAAGGCCGAAGATCATGGATGACCTGATCAATTCCTCCCGCCTCAAGCCTCTCAGATTTAAACTCAACTCAATCAAGCTGGCTGACTCTTTGATTTTTGAGTGGCTTAGACTTTGGCTTCTTTACCAATAACTCCGAAGCGCTATTCGATAACGTGTTTCCATGTATGGAGTGAATAATTGTACAGAACTTGAGGGAAGTATTTTGATTGTTAATTTAATAATGATGGCGTCAAAATCTCTCTGGGCCCAGTAAGAGTGCCTTTTTTTCAGCGGCTTCTATCAGCTTGTTTAATTCACCTGATTTTTTTAGTTCTTTAATTTTATGTGAAACGCGATCGACCACTTCTTTTCGATTGTCATTGATGTAGTTATAAAGACCGAATCTGGTAAAAAAACCACAATTTTTAACAAAGGGACGATATTTTTCTTGTTGTAATAATCGCCGTCCATTTATTTCGGTGTCTATGACGACGTCGGCTCTTTTGGCTTTTAAGAATTCAAATAACTGTATAGCCGAATTTAACTTAGTCACATGTTTCAAATTTGCGGTGGCTTCATTTGAATGGGCAACACCGCGAATCGTCGCTACCTTTAAACCTTTGAGATCGTTAGGGCTAGTAATTTTTAAAGGTGAGTCTTTTAAGCAATAAGCCGCGGAGTCTAAATAATAATAACTGGGCTCAATTCTAATAAGACTGGGTTTGTCATTACCATAGGGCGTTATTCTGGCGATTTCCCCATCAATACTTTTATTTAAATTGTTGGCTTTGGCCCTTGCTGGTGGCAAAGGTATGACTTCTAAGCTTAATCCAAGGGAATGATAGATATTCTCGATGACATATTGAGCGACATATTGCTCGACCAACTTTTCATTGGCGCCAAAAATAATTGTTTTTGACTCTAAGGCATAGCTATTAAGGGAGGTTAATGACATTAACATCATGGTCAAAAAATGATATTTCAATCTATGCTCTCCTTATATAGGTCAACCTAAGATTTTATTGTATCCACCAACTGATTCAAAATGAAAGCATAGCCAGAATTAAGCAGCAAGTTTTAAAAAGAACGCCCCTTAATGTTCAAAATAAAAGGGTCAGCCAGCTTGATGGTGTTGCCATCTTCATTGTCTCATCTAAGCCCAACACATCTCAACATGCAAAACCCCTCCAACCATCTAAAAAGTAAGGTTATTCCGCAGATGTTCAACCGTCATCGTTGCTGGCAATTAATGCAAGCAATGGCGTTTTGTTTTGCTTTTCATCATCAACACGCTGCCATGATCCAACATAAGTGAGGTGGTTGCTTTATTTTGCCACTATTTAAAGGAAAACTTGCGTTGCTCTTCTAAGCTTTCGGAACCAATTTCGGCGTCTTTTTTAAGGCCTTTTTCGTTTGTTGATCAATATATTGACTGTCAACTGTTTTGTTTGGGTATAATCACGCGCTATAAGTTCGGTAGCGTGCCGCCGAGGTGATGATTAAAGTAACGAATAAAACGTGGCATGGATCGAGAAATCGATTGTATAGGGTTGTTAGCGCTGGTTGTAGAGCAGGGGAAGCTTAATCCCGTGGTCGACAATTAGATTCCGCAATGGCCCACCATTTTTTATTCGTTATTCGCAAGAATGAGAAAAATATGTCTACTGTTAAGCCGGAGCTAGATCTTTCTGTATACGGAATTAAAAATACCCGTGAGATCATTTACAACCCTTCTTATGAACTGTTGTTTGAAGAAGAAACTAAGCAGAGCGTCACTGGATATGAAAAAGGTGTTGTAACAGAGTCTGGTGCGGTTTCAGTCGACACAAGTATATTTACCGGACGTTCGCCGAAGGACAAGTACATTGTTAAGGATGATACGACGCGGGATACCTTCTGGTGGTCGGATCAAGGTAAGAACGATAATAAGCCTATTTCTGGTGAAATCTGGGATGATCTGAAAGCAACCATTTCTGAGCAATTATCCGATAAACGTTTGTTTATTGTTGATGCTTATTGCGGTGCTAACGAAGATACACGTTTGAAAGTGCGCTTTTTGACGGAAGTGGCGTGGCAGGCTCATTTTGTGAAGAATATGTTTATTCGTCCGAGCGATGACGAGTTACAAAACTTTGAACCTGATTTTGTGGTGATGAATGGCGCTAAGGCGGTTAACGACAAATGGCAGGAGCATGGCTTAAATTCTGAGAACTTTGTTGCCTTTAACTTGACCGAAAGGGTCCAGTTAATCGGTGGTACTTGGTATGGCGGCGAGATGAAGAAAGGCATGTTCTCGATGATGAACTACTTTCTACCGCTGCAAGGCATCGCTTCTATGCATTGTGCTGCTAATAAGGGTGCTGAYGGTGATGTGGCRATYTTCTTYGGTTTATCKGGCACGGGTAAGACAACCTTATCTACCGATCCTAAGCGTGAGTTAATCGGTGATGATGARCATGGTTGGGATGACAGTGGTGTKTTCAACTTTGAAGGCGGCTGTTAYGCAAAAACCATCAATTTAAATAAAGAACAYGAGCCKGAGATYTACAACGCWATCCGYCGTGATGCYTTGTTGGAAAATGTCACSGTTGATGACGATGGCAAGATTGATTACTACGATATTTCTAAGACTGAAAATACMCGTGTTTCTTATCCGATTGAGCATATYGAMAATATTGTTAAGCCGGTTTCTAAAGCGGGACACGCTAGYMGGGTTATCTTYYTAACKGCTGATGCSTTTGGTGTKATGCCWCCRGTGTCTAAGTTAACGCCTGAGCAAGCGGAATATTATTTCCTATCTGGTTTYACCGCGAAGTTGGCGGGTACTGAACGTGGTATTACTGAACCYACWCCGGCKTTTTCACCTTGTTTCGGTGGTGCGTTTTTAAGYCTGCATCCKACGACTTACGCKAAAGTGTTAGGCAAGCGTATGGAAGCGGTWAACGYGGAAGCRTTCTTGGTGAACACGGGTTGGAATGGTACCGGTAAGCGAATCAGTATTAAAGATACGCGCGCTATTATCGACGCGATTCTTGATGGTTCTATTGATGACGTTGAGTTCGAAACGGTACCGTACTTCAACTTGGCAACGCCTACTGCAATTGCAGGTGTTGATAGCAAAGTGCTTAATCCTCAAAACAGCTACGCCGATGCGAATGACTGGGATGTAAAAGCCCGTGATTTGGCACAACGTTTTATCAAAAACTTTGCACAGTTCACCGATACCGACCGGGGTGCAGCCTTAGTTGATGTTGGCCCTAAGCTATAAGTTAAACAAATAACAGATGACGGAGGGATTTATCTAATCTCTCCGTCTATGTTTCTCAAGTTTAAACGCTATTCAATCAAATGGGTTGCTCCCTTGATTTATAGCTTAATTATTAACGTTTTATTCTTTATCACGCCATAAGCGATCTCGATATTTTGTTTTGGCAAATTTTTGCAAATCTTCGACGGTATCTGTCTCATCGACAATTTCTCTTCCCAACATGGTTTCGATAGCATCTTCTAGCGTTACGATGCCTGCGACTTGACCATATTCATCTTCAACAAGAAACAAGTGCTCTTGTTTTTTGATGAATAGATCTAATAGCTGCTGCACCGGAAGGCTTTCAGAAACGCGGGTAATGGGTTTCGACAAATGGTTAATGGTCGTTTCAGCATCACCTTCACGGTCTGCAATTAATAGTTCGCGGTTGATGACTAGGCCAGTGATATTATCTTGCTTGTCTTTATAAACAGGGATCCGCGTAAACTGCTTGGTTTTGTCGAAATCAAGTGCCTGAGTGACAGTCAACTCTTCACTTAAACTATGTATGACACTACGCGGTGTTAATATTTGCTCTGTTTTAACTTCACGCAAGCGTAAAACATTCACTAAGTAGTCATTCTCTTGACTGAGCAAGGATCCCACCTTATGGCCTAATGATGCCAAGGCGATAATTTCTTCTCGGGTAATCTCGTCCTGCTTATTTTTTCGAAACGGCTTGGTGATTAACGTTGATAACCAGATTAATGGATAAACCAACCTTATAAGCCAATAGATAGTGCGTGCGGCAGGAATAGCGAGCTGACGCCAGAACAAAGCTCCAATCGTTTTAGGAATAATTTCAGAAAAATAAAGAATAGCCAACGTAAGCAATACGGCGATGAGCGTTTCCCACCGCGCACCAAAAATGAGTGTGGCTTGAGCTCCGACACCTGCGGCGCCCATCGTGTGAGCAAATGTGTTTAAGATCAAAATACTAGAGAGAGACT
>NVRG01000132.1 GCA_002400805.1 Gammaproteobacteria bacterium | reverse complement strand
TGGAAAATACCAATAATGATATTAACTGGGCTATAAAAGATACGTCAGGAGATGTTTGGGATATATATCATTACCCACTTGTAAACGGGGCTTCAACTAATGGGGTGATGCAGCATGAAATATCAGAGCAACAGATAGAGATTTACCCTTGGGATATTATCAATACGAGCCCTCGCGGATATCGCATTTCTTGCGAGTTAGATAATAAAACCACCATGTCTATTGGTGAACTATTATTGGTTAAACCAATTGACAGCTACACTGATAAGCAACAGTCTAACTGGAAGTTAGCCACGGTATGTTGGATGGACGTGTCACCTCAAAGTCATGAAGTAGACATGGGACTGCATATTTTAGGCAATCATATACAACGTGTTCATGTGGCAAAGCCGCTCAATAAAAAAACTAAATTTGAAGATTGTTTGTTGATTGATGATACACAGTTGATTGAACCCGCTAGTATTTTAATGTCACGACATTATGCCAATTTGGGCGATGAGTTATTCATTAAAGCACAGCAAAAAGTCTACAAAATTCGTATAGATGATGTAGTTTGGTACAGTGATGGTTTCTCTCAATTTCATTTTCATTTACTGAGTGAACCGGAAGATAGTGATAAAATCGTTAGTAATATAGCTGTTCACAACTAAAGCTTTCAGTATAATGAGCCGCTATTTTTATTCTAAATACACCGTTAAACAGTGAGGTTGCTATGAGCGATTTTTTACCAGGGTTGGAAGGCGTTGCTGCAACAAAGTCTGCTATTTCATATATTGATGGCGAGAAAGGCTTATTATCCTATCGCGGTTATTCTTTAGAAACATTAGCTGAAAACAGTACCTTTGAAGAGACAACACTGCTGTTGCTGGAAGGCGAATTGCCAACAGCAAAGAAACTGGCGGGTTTTACTAAACAACTACGTAAGCACTACCGAATTAAATATCATATTCGCGAAATGATGCGTCATTTCCCGGCAACCGGTCATCCGATGGATATGTTGCAAACAGCCGTTGCCAGTCTGGGCATGTTTTATCCTGGTACCGAATGTTTGACCAATGCCGACGTGTGTGAAGATACTAACTATATTCGTAATATGACGGTAAATATTATTGCTCAGATGGCGCCATTAGTTGCCATGTGGGAGCATATGAGTCAGGGTTACGATCCGATAGAAGCCCGCGATGACCTTTCAGTAGCAGAAAATCTACTCTATATGTTCACCGGCAAAGAACCTGAGCCCATCATGGCCAGAATCATGGATGTATGTTTGATTTTACACGCCGAACATACCTTAAATGCCTCTACCTTCTCAGCCTTAGTGACCGGTTCAACTTTAGCAACCCCATATAGTGTTATTTCTGCGGCAATTGGAACATTGTCAGGTCCCTTACATGGTGGTGCCAATCAACAAGTACTGGCGATGCTTAAAGAAATTGGCTCGGTAGATAAAGTTGAAAAATGGGTTGATGGTCGTTTGGCCAATAAAGAAGTCATTTGGGGTATGGGCCAYCGKGAATAYAAAGTAAAAGATCCTCGAGCCACTATCCTGAGCAAATTATTTACCCAATTAATTGAAGAACGTGGTGGCAGTTTAGACTCAACTTTTGAGATAGCGATGAAAGTGGAAGAAGTCTGTGTCGATAGATTGGGCCATAAAGGTGTTTATCCTAATGTAGATTTCTATTCAGGTATTTTGTATTCAGAAATGGGGATCCCAGCCGATCAGTTTACCGCCATATTTGCAGTTGCACGTTCTGCTGGTTGGTTAGCTCATTGGCGTGAGCAAATCTCTAATAACCGTATCTATCGTCCAACGCAGATCTATACAGGTAGTGAGTTGCGTGATTACCAACCTGTTGCAGACCGAGCTTGATGATTAACTGATCACCGTCTTACTGGCTTCACCTTGCTGTTCTCGCACCAAACGAGGCACAAGGTAGCCAGGAAGTGACTTTCTTAATTGCGCAATAAGCTCAACACCTTGTTGTTCGGCTACGTCAAAATGACTGGCACCTGCTACTTTGTCCAGCAAATGTAAATAATAAGGCATCACGCCTACTTCAGATAAACGCTCACTTAAGTCATGCAAACTATCCGCGGTATCATTAAYRCCTTTTAATAACACYGMTTGATTGAGCARTTGGCAAYCWGCTAAGCGTAACTTTTCAAKGGCATCAGCMACWTCTTGATCAATCTCATTGGCATGATTAGCATGAATRACCATCACYACSTTTAATCTCGTTGTCGAYATCCACTGTAATAAATGCTCRTCGACWCGTTCCGGCAATACYACYGGTAGACGGGTATGWATGCGTAATCGTTTGATRTGTTKTATRYKTTCAATRTCRCTGACCAGTTGTTTCAATTTRTTRTCAGTYAAAGCAAGYGGRTCACCACCACTCAAAATGACTTCATTRATGCTGCTGTCATCRGCKATTGAWKTTARTGTYTGTTGCCAYTGGCTYGCTAAGGGATTGCTATCCCCATAAGGAAAATGKCGRCGRAARCAATAACGACAATGAATAGCACAGGCACCYGTGGTCARTARYAAWGCGCGACCATGRTATTTTTGCAATATTCCKGGGGCGGTGACGGCCAAATGATCACCGACAGGATCKGCAACAAAGTTTTCTACATCRATGCTCTCATCGATTAAAGGRAAGACCTGACGTAACAAGGGATCTTCCGGATCGCCATAGCGCATTTTATTGATATAACTTTGAGTGACACGTAATGGAAACTGCTTGATGATATCGCTGTTCACCAAACGTAATTGTCCAGATAAACCTAGCTGTGCCAGCAATTCATCTGGATCTTTAATGGCATTAGCTAAGGCCACTTGCCAAGCTTGTTTTATCACCCGAGTGTTGGTTTGCGGTATCATGATGCGCTTTAATTTTTAAACAGATGTTGATCGTCCCCTAAAAGAGGTTGCCATGGCAAATTTTAGTACAAATGAATTCAAATCCGGACTCAAATTTATGTTGGATGGTGACCCATGCAGCATCATCGAAAATGAGTTGGTTAAGCCAGGTAAGGGACAAGCATTTAACCGTGTTAAATTTCGTAATTTAAAAACAGGTCGGGTAAACGAGAAAACCTTTAAATCTGGCGACAAAGTAGAAGGCGCTGACGTGATGGAAGTGGAGTTGGAATATTCCTACACCGACGGTGAGTTTTGGTATTTCATGGACGCAGTCACCTTTGAACAGCATGCCGCCGATGCCAGTGCCATAGAAGATTGCAAAAAATGGTTAAAAGAGCAGTATGTATATACGATCACCCAATGGAACGGCACACCATTACTCGTGACAGCACCAAATTTTGTTAATTTAGCGGTAACAGAAACCGACCCCGGCCTAAAAGGGGATACGGCTGGAACAGGTGGTAAACCAGCAACATTAGAAACCGGTGCGGTAGTACGTGTGCCTTTATTTATGAATATTGGCGATGTTTTACGTATTGATACCCGTAGTGGTGAGTATGTTGAACGGGCGAAAGTAAAATAGAAAAAATGACCTTGAGCTGGCAACCATCAGCTAGTGTAGAAACATTAAAAAGGCGGGCGCAGCTATTGGCTGATGTCCGCCTTTTTTTTGCTGAGCATGAGGTCWTGGAGGTRGAGACGCCGATTTTGTCTTCAGCAGCGCCTACAGCGCCRTATTTAGATAGCTTTCAMACAGAYTTCATCCCCCTAGGYTCACAAGAYAAACATACTTTTTATCTGCARACMTCCCCTGAGTTTGCGATGAARCGWTTRTTAGCCGCAGGTTCAGGCTCRATCTATCAAATTGCCAAAGTRTTTAGRAAYGGCGAAAGYGGWCGTCAACATTCGCCYGAATTCACCATGTTGGAATGGTATCGGCCTGARCTGAGTTTTGAGCAGCTAATGGAWGAAGTWGATGCCATATTACAAAYCACAGTCAAAACAAAACCAGCGGTTCRATTCACYTATMARCARRTCTTYCARCAATATTTAAAKATTGATGYKTTTRKYTRTYCTGATGAWRAATTAAAACAGCTTGCWCATRCYCACATTGARGGTATYGATGACARTTGGGYTATGGAACGAGATGATTGGYTGGAATTGTTGATGAGCCAAGTTATCGAAGCTCAACTGGTTAAGYTTGAASMRCCAGTCTTTATCTATRACTTTCCAGCATCACAGGCCCAACTSGCCAAAGTGAYTCWRGAYGRWSRWGGYAAWRARGTRGCYAAACGTTTTGAACTCTATGCTGGTGGTATGGARCTCGCCAATGGTTATGACGAATTATTAGATGCTGAWGAACTTCGTCAGMGGTTYGMATATGATAACCAACAACGTGAGTTACAAAACAAASCAAAAATGCCAATAGATGAAAACTTATTAGCTGCCTTGGAATCAGGCTTACCTCAATGCACCGGTGTGGCSTTAGGTTTAGAAAGGTTAATGATGCTGATGTTAAATAAACAGAATATTAACGCGGTGAAAACATTCAAATTCGAACAGTCTTGAGGGACTGTTGGTGTGGTTAAAATTTAATTTCACCATCACATTTTTAATTCAGTTTTAATTAAATATTTCTCCTTAATTTAGACAAAATGCTGCAAAACCTTAGTTGTTAGTAGTATCGTTATTAATAATTACATGACAGCTAAGGCTGAATAACTTTGGCAATGGAGGCTTATGAGCGATCACACCTTCTGTATGACTCTCCTGATTATCGAATTATTGATTCCACATGCTCAGTCACTTAAGGATAAGCGTAGCGGATTGCGTGGGTTAAAAGACCGTATTCGCAGTAGATTCAACGCCTCAGTGGCTGAAGTGGGATATCAGGATAAGTGGCAGCGTTCCGTACTTGCCGTCAGTCTTGTTAGTAGTGATAAGCGGCAACTGGAGTCTAATGTTGCTAGGATTCGTCGCCTGTGTGCAGAAGCTACCGACTTAGAGATCGTGAGCATTGCTCAGGAATGGTTGTAAGAAATCACTAAACAGTTCCGGTGGGATTAAATCTTAATCAGGAGAAAATACTGCGAAAACGATAATAAAAACAGCTGTTATAAGTGGGTTTTTTGTACTCAGCCCAGCTATTATTACCATATAATTTGGTTTTACAGGACTGATTATCTCGGCCGTATGGTTATATTTCCTTGCGGTGATTCACTTCTCAAAGTCGGTCAAGCAGGTG
>NVRG01000131.1 GCA_002400805.1 Gammaproteobacteria bacterium | reverse complement strand
TGAGCTGGGGTGCTGAGGTGATTGCAACTACGGTGGAACAGCAGCCGTTGAACATGCCAGCAGTGGTGATGTTTTTAATATTTGTAGCGGCGACATTAGGCATTACTTATTGGGCTGCCAAAAGAATGCGTTCAACCTCGGATTATTATGCTGCGGGTGGAGGTATTACCGGTTTTCAAAATGGCTTAGCCATTGCTGGTGACTATATGTCTGCGGCTTCATTTTTGGGTATTTCAGGGCTGGTGTATTTATCCGGCTATGACGGTCTTATTTATTCCATCGGTTTTTTGATTGGTTGGCCACTTATTTTATTTCTGGTTGCGGAGCGACTTAGAAATCTTGGTCGTTATACCTTTGCCGATGTGGTCTCGTATCGTTTAGAACAGTTACCTATTCGAACCTTATCCGCCTTTGGTACATTGGCGGTGGTGGCCTTATATTTAATTGCTCAAATGGTGGGCGCAGGAAAATTAATCCAACTGTTATTTGGTTTGCCGTATCACTATGCGGTAGTGATGGTTGGCATATTAATGATGATGTATGTGATGTTTGGCGGCATGTTAGCCACCACCTGGGTACAAATTATCAAAGCGGTGTTGTTGCTGTTGGGGGCGACCTTTATGGCCTTTATGGTGCTGCAGCATGTAGATTTTGATCTTAATTTATTGTTCCAGCAAGCGGTGGCGGTGCATCCAAAAGGCCTTGATATTATGGCGCCGGGTGGGTTGGTATCTGATCCGATCTCAGCTATTTCATTGGGYGTTGCCTTGATTTTTGGYACGGCAGGTTTGCCMCATATTTTAATGCGATTTTTTACGGTCGCCAATGCTAAACAAGCTAGGCGATCGGTRTTCTTYGCCACTGGTTTTATMGGCTATTTTTATATMCTCACCTTTGTCATTGGTTTTGGTGCGATAGTTTTAGTCTCKACTAATCCTGAATTTTTAGATATKAATGGTTTGTTGCTGGGTGGTAATAATATGGCRGCGATTCATTTATCAAAAGCGGTRGGCGGCGATTTCTTTCTTGGTTTTATTTCTGCGGTTGCTTTTGCCACCATTTTGGCCGTGGTATCGGGTTTGACCTTGGCGGGGGCWTCCGCTATTTCACATGATCTYTATGCCWGTGTCATTAAAAARGGCAACAGTACCGCCAARCAAGAAATTCGTGTATCAAAAATAGCCACGGTTATTTTAGGTTCGGTAGCCATCTATCTWGGSATYTTATTTGAAGAKCAAAACATTGCTTTTATGGTCGGCTTGGCKTTTGCCATYGCCGCCAGTGCTAATTTTCCAACCTTGATTTTATCCATGTATTGGAAAGGATTGACCACACGAGGTGCATTTATAGGCGGTTCTGCCGGTTTATTAACGGCGGTGATGCTGGTGATTGTCGGACCGATAGTGTGGGTGGATATTTTGGGTAACGAGCAGGCGTTATTTCCTTATAAATATCCGGCCTTATTTTCTGTCTCCATTGCCTTTCTGAGCATCTGGCTGTTTTCAATTACCGATCACAGCAAGCGAGCAGAAAATGAACGAAAGCAGTTTGAATATCAATTTATTCGCTCTCAAACCGGTATTGGCGCCCATGATGCAACCGAGCATTAAGAGGTAAAGGAATGGCCGTGATCTATTACTTTGCTTCGCAAGAGTCAGCTTCACCAGAAAATTAATAGGTTCAATAGGCTGGTGGTTAGTGGCGAACTATTTTAAGATGGCTATGCTGTTGTTGATTTTAATTATAAAAAGGAAAATATAATGTCAATTTCATCCGTCCTTAAGGACAATGCGCTTGTTATTCACGTAGAAGAAGAGTTTAATTTTCACTGCCAAGCAGAGTTTCGGCAGGCATATGAAGAAAAGATTCAAAGCAGCACCAATCGAGTCACTATTAATTTTCAACGGACCCGTTATATCGATAGTGCAAGTTTAGGAATGATGTTAATTCTGCGCGAGTATGTTGGMAAAAACTGCAAGGTTCAGGAAAATAATATTGAATTASTCCATTGCTCACSWGACGTTGCCGAAATATTACGRGTGACAAATTTTGAGAAATTATTTGTAATTAAAGCTTAATCATACGGCTATTAAAATAACTATATACTGAGTTAAGGCCGAATTATTTAAGCCAATTTGTACATATCGTCAGCAATATGCAGCCATTAATATGCTTGAATTTAAATATAATAGTTATCCATAGCTGTATCAGCCCCCCCTAATAGAAGGAGAGACGTTTAATTCGAGCTTCCCTGCAAATTAGCTGAGAACAATATAATTAGATATACAACGTGGTATCGGCATCACTCGAAAATTCAAGGAAGGTTGCCGCGCCGCCTGAAGTGATTCCATCAATAAAGTCTTCTTCTTTAAAATCAAACAGATCTACCGTCATTTGACAGGCGATCATTTCCACGCCTGATTCGATACAGATATCACGTAATTCTTCAATGCTGGCCACACCTTTGGCTTTAAGTTTCCGTTTCATCATCCAGGTCGCAAACCATTCAAGGCCAGGTATAACTTGTATTATGCTGGGTACCGGAACCGGCATAGGCATAGCGGGGTTGCCTAACGGAGACACTTTTAAAGATAAGTCTTTTTTTAATAATTGTAAGCCGTAAAAGGTAAAGAAGATTTTAACTTCAAAGCCTAAAGCTGCGGCCGTTGAGGCTAAAATAAATGGCGGATAACCACCGTCTAAGGTGCCTTTGCTAGCAATAATCGCGAGTTTTTTTGCCATGGTGTATTAGCCTTTTTCTAGGAAAAAATGTATTTTCCCATCTTGTTCGTAGGTATCAAGTAATGGGTTGTTGGTCATTTTGCAAAATACAGGAATATCTTGCTTAGCACCGGGATCTGTTACGATCAGGTGCAAACGTTGGCCTGCAGACATTTCAGATAACGCTTTACGCGCTTTAAGTACGGGTAAGGGACAGTTCATGCCCGAAGTGTCGAGTTCTACATCAAAATCTGACATGGTTATAAATTCCAAATTAACGTGTCTATATGAATAAAGAAATAATAAACTAAAACAGAAATGTATGTCTTGCTGGAACCCTTGAAAGGGGTGAGTGTCTACGGACTATTATGAATAAAACCATTGCAACCGTATTGTTAGCATTATTAGTGTGGCCATTGCATCAGATCGGGGCGGCTGAAATCGCCTTGCCTGAAATTGGTGACAGCGCCGGTGCGTTGATTTCACCGCAGGAAGAATATCGCATAGGCCAAGCGTTCTATTGGCGTATACAACAATCAACAGATTTGATTGATGATCCTGAAGTTAATAGTTACCTACAATCGATAGGTTATCGTCTCGTTGCTAATAGTAGTGCGCCCAATTTGCCCTTCACTTTTTTTATGGTGCCAGCCTCATCAGTGAATGCTTTTGCCGCGCCTGGGGGCTTTATTGGTACTCACAGTGGTTTGATTTTAACCAGCCAATCTGAAGATGAATTAGCATCAGTATTGGCCCATGAAATCGCTCATATTACGCAGCGACATTTATTACGTAGCTTTGAAAAACAAAAGCGCATGAGTGTACCGCGGACAGCGGCATTGATTGCAGCAGTATTATTAGGTGCTGCAGATCCTAAGGCTGGCACGGCTGCAGTTGCAGTTGTGCAAGCAGCAGGTGTGCAGCAGCAGCTTGATTTTACCCGTGCTCATGAAAAAGAAGCCGATAATTTGGGCATGGTGAATTTGGTGCGTTCAGGCTTCGATGCTCATGCGATGCCGAGTTTTTTTGAACGACTAAATAAAGAAAGCCGGTTTTATACTGGCAATGCGGTGCCAGAATTCTTACGTACTCATCCGGTAACAACGTCTCGTATTGCGGATGCTAGAGGGCGTGCAGAGTCTTATCCGTTGCAACGGCAGTTGAGTGATACTTTGCAGTTTTATTTGATGCGCGAAAAACTCAGGGTAATGACAACAAACAATGTAAGAGAATTAGTGCAGCAATATGAGCAGGCCTTGAAAACAGGGAACAGCCGAAATTCAACAGCCACTCGATATGGTTATAGCTTGGCTTTATCCGCGATGGGTGAATATACAAAAGCAAGGGCGGCTTTACAGATCTTATTGGATCAAGATGATGATCGGTTAAGTTATCAATTGGCGATGGCTGAAATAGAAATAACCGTAGGTCGCTTGCCTGCAGCCTTAGCTATTTATGAAGAAAATCAGCGTTTATATCCAGACGATCAAGCTTTGTCTTTATTGCAAGTAACCGCGTTATTACAGGCTCATCTTCCCAATGAAGCCATAGCCGTATTGCAGCGCCAATTAGATTTGGGCCATCCATCACAACGCTTATATAAACTCCTTGCCCAAGCAAGAGGCGATTTAGGAGACAAAAGTCAGTCACATAGTTGGTTAGCAGAGTATTATTACGCTTCTGGTCGCCTGGCTCAGGCTGGGGATCAATTACGTCTAGCGGCAAAATTTGCCAATAGAGATGAATATCTTTTAGCCAAAATCACCGCAAGGTTACGTGAGGTTGAAACTACTTTGGCACTGATGGAAGAAATATAATGGTTGATAGCGTTAATCAACAACGACGTTCAGTTATAAAAGGGGCTATATCAGCATCAACCTTAGCCATGGTGGCTGCCAGTGGTTTATTGTTGCCCCAACGTTTGTTGGCGCATTGGCCCAGTGATGCGTTTAATGCTGAAACAGTAGAAGATGCGTTGTTAGCCTTAGTTGGCCAAGCAGAAATCGCCGATGATTCGGCCTTAAGATTCAAGGTGGGTTCCCCCCCTAGTTATGCGGTGAATGGTGCATCGGTGCCGATAGAAGTTCAGAGTGACTTGGCTAATATAGAGCGGGTAGCGGTATTGGTTGCTAAAAACCCATCCCCTCTAGCCATGAGCATAGAACCAACAGCAGCCTTAAAACTACCTTTCAAAAGCATGATAAAAATTGCTGAAGACTCCGATGTTATCGCGGTAATTCGAGCGGATGGGAAATTGTATAAAACTACCCGATTTGTCGAAGTGGATATTGGGGGCTGTGCTTAATGGGCGTCGTTACAAAAGACCGTATCCGTGCCAAACTAAAATCAGGCGATACCACGGTGCGAGTATTACTTGCCCATCCAATGCATACGGGTCGAGGGGAGAATGAAGCTGGTGATTTAATTCCTGCTGAGTTTGTACAAGATTTTCGTTGTTGGCGAAATGAGGTTGAA
>NVRG01000130.1 GCA_002400805.1 Gammaproteobacteria bacterium | reverse complement strand
GGCCTTTTCCTAAGTCATCTAGCTCAGTGATAAAGTCCATAAAGGTATAGAGACCTAGCAATACCAACAATACCAATATGGTGCTAGCTAGAATTGTTTTTGCTATATAACGTTGTAATACCGACATTAAGCAGCCTTTTTATTCTGTTGATATTGCAACCAGCGATAACGAAGTTTATGGCGATTAATAACCAGCAGTAAGATACTAATCATTAACAAATGTACCCAGATAGCACCAAACCATGGTGCTACGACACCTTTTGTCACCCAGGCCCGAGTGATACCTAATAAATTACTGTAAATAATATAAACCAAAATCGCTGGGAAAAAACCGGCATAACGACCTTTCCGAGGACCCGCATTGGCTAAACTAATGGCAATTAAACACAATACGACGGTCATAATTGATGATGATGTCCGCCATTGCAATTCTGCCAAATCTTTACTCTGTCCACGCTGCCATAATTTTGCTGTTGGCAGTGCTTTATGACGTTCACGTGCTTTTTTCTGCTCACCTTTTTCAATCAAGATACTGTGCGAGGCATATTCAGCAATGGTAAAGTCCAATTCACCTGCCTGCCCTTCATAGCGAAAACCATCTTCGAGCACTAAATATTTATTACCGGTTTCACTGTCGATTTCAAAATGACCGTGAGATGCTCTGAATATTAATGGCCGTCCCTCACGATGAATTTCAATAAAGACATTCTCCATGCCATCTTTATTTTCATTTAAACCTTGTGAATAAAAAGTCCATTTACCATCACGACTTTCTTTAAAACTCCCCGCGACGAGCCCACTGGTATCGGCCGTTAATTTTGCCTGCTGCTCTAATTCATAACGTCCTGATAAGACATTTGGCACGATCAATAAGGATAAGATCGCCACAATAAGCGCAACGAAGCCAGAAAAAAGTCCGACATTGCGCATCACACGACTAGCAGGAATGCCGCAGGCTGCGATTACGGTCAGCTCACTATCGGAACTCATTCGTCCTAAAGCCAACATCACTGCCAGAAAAGCAGCAATCGGTAATAGTAATGATAATGCGCCCAATGAACTGTAACCTAGCAAGGTAAATATCACATCCCCTGGAAGATTACCTACCGCAGCTTGAGCTAAATAACGAGAAAATCGGGTTGCTACAAAAATTAACCACAGCACACTGGTCACGGCGAGCAAATTTAAAATGAACTCACGTAATAAATAGCGGTCGATAATGGACAAATAAGAATGAAAAAATTTACGAAGAACGGGCATTATTTAATGGTCTTAGTTAGAATAGGGCGGTTAATTGGCCGCAGCTAAAATTCGCAGTCTAAATCATCTACTCTCATAGGAGAAATACATGCAGTATTTTGTCACAACTGATGCACTAGCAACACATAAAACTGATTGCATTGCCGTTGCTGTTTTCGAACAAGGTCAACTTAGTGCCAGTGCCCAAACTATCAATGAGCTCGGCAACAACATTATCACGCGATTAATCGAACGTGGTGACCTCACTGGCAAAGCCGGTCAAACTTTGATGTTACATGATATCGATGGTCTAACGGGCCTAAGAGTACTACTTGTAGGCTGCGGTAAACAAGACAAAACCACTGAAAACAACTTTAATACTGCCATTACGGCAATGGCAAAAGTCATCAACGAATCAGGCGCAACAACGGCAACGAGTTGTTTGGCAGAAATAACCGTCAATGACAAATCAGCGAATTGGAATGTACGTCAATCAGTGATTACCACTGAAACCGCACTCTATAAATACTCACTCGCTAAAAGCGATATTAAGCCGCAAGAAAATCCATTAGAACAACTTAGCTTTATTGCTGATGCTAATAATAGTGATGATCTTGCGCTAGCAGCAAAAACTGGTCAAGCCATTGCAAATGGTATGAACCTAGCTCGTGAGTTAGGTAATTTCCCCGGTAATATCTGCACACCGACTTTTCTGGCCGATCAAGCCRTTGAAATTGGCGAACGATTTGATACRGTTRAAACCACCATATTAGAAGAAGCAGATATGGAAGAGCTTGGCATGGGTTCGTTCCTATCGGTATCTCGCGGTAGTCGCCAACCAGCAAAACTCATCACCATGAACTACAAAGGAGCGGGTGACGAGAAACCGGTTGTCTTAGTGGGTAAGGGTTTAACCTTTGACGCCGGTGGTATTTCATTAAAACAATCTCAAGGCATGGATGAGATGAAATATGACATGTGCGGTTCTGCCAGYGTATTTGGYACGATCACTGCCATTGCGGAATTGAACCTACCRATTAATGTTGTGGGTGTAGTGCCAAGTTCAGAAAACATGCCTGATGGTGATGCYAATAAACCMGGYGATGTTGTTACCAGCATGGCAGGWAAAACYATTGAAATYCTCAATACCGATGCTGAAGGTCGTTTRATTTTATGTGATGCATTAACGTATAGCGAACGTTTTGACCCTGCTGTCGTTGTTGATATCGCCACCTTAACCGGCGCCATYATTGTGGCYTTAGGTAGCCAYACCACTGGTGTYTTTGCYAACAAYCAAGACTTAGCCGATGCCCTTTTACAAGCGGGTACYGACAGYCATGAYCGTGCTTGGCAATTACCTTTGTGGGATGACTATCAACAACAACTCGATAGYAAYTTTGCTGAYATYGCCAATATCGGYGGTAAAGAAGCKGGCAGTGTCACCGCCGCCTGTTTCTTATYKCGTTTCACTGAAAAATTTGAATGGGCACATTTAGATATTGCMGGTACCGCATGGAACAGCGGCAAAGCGAAAGGTGCAACTGGACGTCCGGTGCCGATGCTAGTTCAATTTTTGTTAAATCGTATCGACGCKAATAGCTAAAGCCTGATTCATGACYCGAATCAGTTTCTATGTGCTGAAAGGCCAACAAGAACATGAGCGGCAGGTCTTTGCCTGCCGCTTAGCTGAAAAAGCCTATAAGCTGGGTAATCACGTTTATATTCATACCAAAGATGCACAACAAAGTGAGCAAATGGACAAAGCGCTTTGGGCTTTTAGAGCTGATAGTTTTGTACCTCATCAACTCAATGGTGAAGCTGATACCGATGCCTGTCCGGTATTGATTGGACATGAAGGTAATCCACCACGCTTGATGGATCTACTGATCAATCTTAATGATGAACAGCCATTATTTTTCAGCCAGTTTGAACGCATGGCTGAACTGATAAATGATAACGATGCGATAAAAACCTCAGGCCGTGAACGATATCAATTTTACAAACAACGTGGTTATGAATTAGATACCTTTCGTATCTAACAAAATTCATAAACGCGTATAATCACAGCCTTTTTTTACATACAACACAAAACCATAGAGAAACATGGAAAAGACATATAACCCTGACGAACTCGAACAACGCTGGTACCAAACATGGGAAAGCAATGGTGAATTTAAGCCATCTGGTGAGGGCACACCCTACGCCATTATGTTGCCACCACCGAATGTCACGGGCAGTCTGCACATGGGCCATGGTTTTAACAATACCATCATGGATACCCTCACCCGTTATCACCGGATGAAAGGTGATAATACCTTGTGGCAACCGGGTACTGATCATGCGGGTATCGCCACTCAAATGGTGGTTGAACGCCAACTTAATGCTGAAGGAAAAACTCGCCATGATTTAGGKCGTGACAAGTTTATTGATCGTATTTGGGACTGGAAAGAAGAATCKGGTAAYAACATCACCCGTCAATTACGCCGCTTAGGTTCMTCATTAGATTGGTCACGTGATCGMTTCACYATGGATGAAGACCTATCAAAAGCMGTTAAACATGTCTTTGTTGAATTACATAAAGAAGGYCTRATTTAYCGTGGWAAACGKCTGGTTAACTGGGATCCKGTGYTGCACACTGCGCTCTCYGATCTCGAAGTATTATCAGAAGAAGAATCTGGTCACCTATGGCATTTTMGTTATCCATTAWCWGATGGTTCAGGKCACYTRGTGGTKGCTACSACACGTCCAGAAACCATGTTAGGYGATACYGCWGTTGCMGTRCATCCAGAAGATGAGCGTTATAAACACCTRATCGGCCAAACKATTACCCTGCCWTTAGTYGGMCGTGAAATTCCTATTATTGCTGATRATTATGTGGAYCAAGACTTTGGTACSGGTTGTGTGAAAATCACYCCYGCKCATGAYTTTAATGATGCTGAAATGGGTCAACGTCATGATCTCGAAAAGATCAATATCTTAACCCTTGATGCTGCCATCAATGACAATGCACCAGAAAAATATCGTGGCCTAGATCGTTATCAAGCTCGTAAAGTGATAGTCCAAGATTTAGATGATCTTGGTTTATTAGATAGCATTAAAGATCACACTTTGATGGTGCCGCGTGGAGATCGCAGTGGCGCGGTTATTGAGCCGTTATTAACAGACCAGTGGTATGTTAAAGCCGATGCGCTTGCTGAACCTGCGGTAAAAGCAGTGCAAGAAGGCAAGATTAAATTTGTACCAGGCAACTGGGACAAAACCTTCTATAACTGGATGGATGGCATTCAAGACTGGTGTATTTCTCGCCAAATCTGGTGGGGACACCGAATCCCAGCTTGGTACGACGATGAAGGCAATATTTATGTTGCTAATGATGAAGCCACCGTTCGTAAAGAAAACAAGCTTGCTGACGATGTAAACCTTAGACAAGATGAAGATGTTTTAGATACCTGGTTCTCCTCTGCCCTTTGGCCATTTTCAACCCAAGGTTGGCCTGAAAAAACAGATGCTGTAAACACGTGGTATCCGGGCAGTGTATTAGTCACCGGTTTTGACATTATCTTCTTCTGGGTAGCCAGAATGATGATGATGGGACTGAAATTTATGGACGATGTGCCATTTAAAGAAGTCTATATCCATGGCTTAGTACGTGATTCACACGGTCATAAAATGTCGAAGTCTAAAGGTAATGTATTAGATCCTATCGATATTATTGACGGCATTGATCTAGAATCTTTAGTTAAAAAACGTACCTCGGGACTGATGAATCCCAAAGATGCACCTAAAATTGAAAAAGCCACACGCAAAGAATTCCCTGATGGTATCGAATCACATGGTACCGATGCCCTACGTTTCACCTTTGCCTCTTTAGCGTCAACCGGTCGTGATATCAACTTTGATATGAACCGCATCGGTGGTTACCGTAACTTCTGTAACAAGTTATGGAATGCCGCTCGTTACGTATTGATGAATACCGAA
>NVRG01000129.1 GCA_002400805.1 Gammaproteobacteria bacterium | reverse complement strand
TTTCCTCCGTAGAGATTATGCGGTATTAGCTTACGTTTCCATAAGTTGTCCCCCACTACTAGGCAAGTTCCTATACATTACTCACCCGTCCGCCACTCGACGCCTGCTAGCAAGCTAGCATCGTTTCCGTTCGACTTGCATGTGTTAGGCATGCCGCCAGCGTTCAATCTGAGCCATGATCAAACTCTTCAGTTTAATTACTTTTTTGTATCTATCAAAGAAGATACGAACTCATGTTGACGTTGTGCATTACTGTATTACTACTGTGAATACCAACGTCAGATCTTTTTACAAGTTCTACAACGCAAGTACCCACACAAATTACTTGATACCATATTTTTAAAGAGCGTTTGTTGCATGTGTTCGCTGCAACAAAGAAGCGAGAATTATACAGCTCTGCGCTAAACTGTCAAACTTTAATTTTCCTTCAAATCCCGCACCACAACTGGGTTAGGACTGAATCGAAGTGGCGTATTCTACAGGGTAAAACACATCCGTCAACAGGAAGTTTTTCCCAATAAAGGTAAAGCCATGCTATCTCGTTGAAACCTTAGCAAATTTTCTTTTACCTACTTGAAAGATATGTTCCTGATCGCGTGTAATCCTTAGGTTTCGGTCTAAAACTTTATCGCCATCCATCCTCACTGCGCCTTGTTTAATCATCCGTAAGGCTTCAGAGGTACTCACTGTTAGGCCTGAATCCTTTAATAAGTTTGCTATTGCGATACCTTCATCTTCAACAGTTAAGCTGACTTCGTTAATATCTTCAGGTATCTCACCCTTTTTAAATTGGTTTTCGAAACCATCACGTGCCTGCAGTGCAAGCTCTTCACTATGAAAACGAGCCACAATCTCTACTGCAAAGTCTTTTTTAATGTTAATTGGATTAAGTCCACCAGCCACTTCATCTTTCCAAGCTTGGATCTCGGTTAAGTTTTTAAAACTTAATAGATCGATATAGCGCCACATTAAATCATCGGAGATCGACATTAACTTGCCGAAGATATCCTTGGGGCTATCATTTATACCTATATAGTTACCTAATGACTTAGACATTTTCTGTACGCCATCTAAACCTTCTAATATAGGCATGGTCAATATTGTTTGTTGTGGCTTGCCATATGCTTTTTGTAATTCACGCCCCATCAACAGATTAAACTTCTGATCAGTACCGCCCAGCTCTACATCTGCTTCTAGTACTACTGAGTCATAACCTTGAATAAGTGGGTATAAGAATTCGTGAATAGCAATAGGCTGTCCATTCGCATAACGCTTACTAAAATCATCACGTTCTAACATGCGGGCTACCGTGTGATTCGATGCCAGCCGAATCATGTCAGCCGAAGAAAGCTTATTCATCCAGTGAGAATTAAAGACAACTTTTGTACGTGCTGGATCTAAAATTTTGAAGACTTGTTCCTGATAGGACTTAGCATTTTCCTGCACTTGTTCTGGTGTTAAGGGTTTACGAGTAACATTCTTACCCGTCGGATCGCCAATCATGCCGGTAAAGTCACCAATCAAAAACAAAATCTCATGACCTAGGTCTTGAAACTGCTTTAACTTATTTAATAGAACCGTGTGGCCAAGATGAAGATCAGGTGCGGTAGGATCAAAACCAGCTTTGATTTTGAGCGGTTTGCCAGTTTTCAATTTCTCAACAAACTCACTTTCGACTAATATTTCTTCTGCACCACGCTTAATTTCAGCAAGGGCTTCTTGTACAGGAATCATCACTGCTCTCCAACTCATATAAATAGTGTGGCGCGAATAGTATCACATCATACCGAGCCTCAGCTCTTCCAATTATGAGTAAATACTGCGAGAATTGTCCGAATTATGTATATATTTTAGAGTTTGCAAATGAAACGCAACAGACTTATAGATTCTTCAGCTCAATCCGCCTTGTTTGCTTTTAACAAGCCCAAGCGACATCATCTGCTCATTCTTTCATTACTGGCTTTCTCCGGTATTTTCATTACTTCGATTGTTCTAGCTACTAGCACACCTTCAACTGTCGTCACACAATCACAAGTCATCGCTTTACCTAAGCTACCTGCTGAAATGCAAGCGTTATCAGCCACATCATTGACCAACAGCCGCAAACAACTTTTACTGCCTGCAGATAGCCAGACTGAAACAGCAACTATCGAAGTTCCTACACCTGATTTCATTGCTGATATAGCTATGCAAGAGCAGGCGCTAATCGAACAACTGACTTTTAATGAAGTAATTGAAGAAACCCAACAACTTAATTGGCAGGAAGTCACCGTTAAATCTGGTGACAACTTATCATTAATCTTTCCACGCGTTGGCCTTACCGCTCGTGATGTCTATAACGTAGCTCAACTTGGCAACGACGTTAAACCATTATTAAACCTGAAACCCGGACAAACTATTCGTTTTGGTTTCTCCCCTGACGTCAGTGACAAAAATGTACTCCAGCAATTGGACTTACAATTAAATCAAACAACGAATCTGCTAGTTACCGCGACAGACACTGGGTATGAAGCACAAACGACTATTCGACAAGTTGAAAATAGACAGACACATGCCTATGGACAAATAACGACCTCATTGTTTGAGGCCGGCCTACAAGCTAAGCTATCTGACAAACTAATAATGGAATTAGCGTATATCTTTGGCTGGGACATTGATTTTGCACTTGATATACGCGTAGGTGACAAATTCAAACTCCTTAATGAAGAGAATTATCTTGATGGTGATAAAATTGCCGACGGTAATATTTTAGCCGCTGAATTTACCAACCGTGGCAAGACTTTCCGCGCCGTACGTTATACGGATGATACGGGTTTGAGTCGTTTTTATGCACCGAATGGCGATAGCATGCGTAAAGCCTTCAGTCGCAGTCCCGTGCATTTTTCACGCATCAGTTCACGGTTTAACCCTAATCGTAAACACCCCGTATTGAAAACAAACCGCCCTCACCGTGGTGTTGATTACGCAGCCTCAAGAGGCACCCCCATCCTAGCTACCGGTGATGGCAAAGTTAACTTTGTCGGTACCAAAGGGGGTTATGGTCGTACTGTCGTTTTGACTCATGGTGGCAAATACACCACCTTATATGCGCATATGTCTAAATATAAAAAAGGCCTCAAACGTGGTAAACGTGTCAAACAAGGCGATACCATCGGTTATATCGGYAGTAGTGGKTTAGCCACCGGTCCRCATTTACATTATGAATTCCGCGTCAATGGYGTTCATCGYAATCCGYTAACCGTCAGYTTGCCKAAAGCTGAACCACTGCCGAAAAAATACCAAGCTGACTTCAAATTAAAAATGCAGCCTTTGCTTGCCAGCTTARAAACACTCGACAACACTGCCTTAGCCTTAAACGAATAGCGAGTTTGCATGAGTTATTTTATTGGTGTGATGTCGGGTACTAGCTTAGACGGTATTGATGTTGCACTAGTCGAAAATACTCCCGATAGTGACTGTCACTTAATTGCAGCACAGACTTATGATTTTGACCCTGAATTAAAACAGGGCTTAAAAACACTTATCGAAGAACAGCATTGTGAGCTAATAAAGTTTGGTGAACTTGATGTGGCCTTAGGCAAAGCCATTGCTTCGGCCGTTATTAAACTCATCAAAACAACAAATATCGATATACACGATATTGTAGCGATTGGTAGTCACGGACAGACCGTATTCCATCATCCTGATGGTCCGCATCCCTTTAGCTTACAAATTGGCAATGCAAATGTAATTGCTGAACTCACTACTATTACCACCGTTGCTGACTTTCGCCAGCGCGATATGGTGTTATCGGGCCAAGGGGCCCCACTAGTGCCTGCATTTCATAAAGCGTTATTTCAACATCCCGCGCAAAATAGAGTCATTATCAATATAGGTGGCATCAGTAATATCACGGCATTGCCCGCCAGTAATAGTGACAAAATAATTGGTTTTGACACAGGTCCTGGTAATACTCTATTAGATGCTTGGTTTGAAAAACACCAACACGCTCCCTATGATCACGATGGACTTTGGGCGACATCAGGTAGTGTTAATAGAGACTTGCTGAGACTATTAGTTAACGACCCTTATTTCCAGCAGGCAATCCCCAAAAGTACAGGGCGGGAATATTTTAATGTCACTTGGCTAAATAACAAACTAAGAGAATTAAAACAACAATTAGCACCGCAGGATATCCAAGCGACGCTAACGGCTTTAACCGCACAAACTATTGCTCACGACGTGAAGCGATATGCTCCCATGACTGATGCCATTTATATTTGTGGCGGCGGCGCTCATAACTCGTATTTGATGAAGGCCTTACGGCAATTACTTGCCCATATTCCCGTTACTACAACTGAACAACTAGGTTTAGATCCGGACTGGGTTGAGGCCTGTGCATTTGCCTGGTTGGCCAGACAAAGCGTATCAAATAAAACCGGCAATTTACCCGAGGTTACCGGTGCAAAGCGTGCAACAGTTTTAGGCGGTATTTACTCGTCTAACGATGCTTCATAAGCATCGGCAGATAATAATGCATCAATATCTTCTTGGTTATCGGGCTGTATTTTAAATAACCAACCGTCACCAAAGGAATCCTGATTAATTAATTCAGGTTCATCTTCCAAGCTGGTATTAACAGCAGAAATTTCTCCGCCCACCGGCATATAGATATCTGAGGCAGCTTTAACCGATTCAAGCAACATGCACTCTTCTTTTGCCGCATAACGTTGGCCAACTTCTGGCAACTCAGCGAACACCAAATCACCCAGTAAATCTTGAGCATGCTCGGTGATGCCGACGGTTAGCTCACCGGTTGGTTCAACTCTCACCCACTCGTGAGTTTGTGCATATTTTAACGATGTTGGGTTACTCATATCTTAACTACGTCCATACAATTCATTTAATTTTCTTAATCTAGGTGCACACTGTTCATCCACCATTTCCCAATCAAATTGCCAGCTCCAATTACCTTCAATGGTGCCAGGTACATTCATCCGATGTTCACCATCAAGTGATAAAAGATCCTGCATTGGAATTACCGCCAATTGAGAAACAGATCTTAAAGCAGCTTGAATCAATAGCCAAGGCATAGTTTGTTGTGGTTCGCCTAAATACTCATGCAAATGGGCTTTAGCCTCGTCATCCAACTGCTGATACCAACCTAAGCTTGTATCATTATCATGGGTACCAGTATAAGTCACACTGTCACGACTATGATTATGAAGTAGATATGGATTACTGGCATCATTACCAAAGGCAAA
>NVRG01000128.1 GCA_002400805.1 Gammaproteobacteria bacterium | reverse complement strand
TCTCGCAGATTGCGATAACCATAACGCTGAATCTCATCGGCACTGACAACATTGATAATGCCCGGCGCTTGGTTAATGGTTTCTTCTTTTTTAGAAGCAATGGTGACAGTGATCAGCGCTGCGAAATCAAGGCTCAAAAGTTGATCTATTTCAGCTTCCGTAGACCGCTGGGCCGCTGCATGCACAGCAATAGATTGCACAAGAAGTGAAACAAATATAAAAGTAGCTGCTAACTTGGAAATCATGCTCACCTCGTTATTTAAATGCGTTTATCCATCAACTCATTTTTTGCTACCTATAAACATACTCTCTTTTTAAACTTTTTAAACTTTGGATTTTATTTAGCTGCAAGAAACAATTAAATACGCTAAATCATGGCTTAAAAATCGATACTTATCGTCGCATAAAGCCCACGGCCTGAGTGGTGAGGTAAGGTATCAACGGATGTTCTACTTGTGCTGGGGAAGTAGATCTTTTCATCCAGTAAATTGTCACCATAGATTGAAACTGTCGTTCCCGATAAAGCAGGCTCATTTAGAACATCACCAAGATTGATTCTTAGATTGGCTGTTAGCAGATTATAACTGTCAGCTTCCCTATTCGTTGCTGTTACCGTTGTAATATCTTCGTTTTGTAACGTAGATTCTGCAAAATAACTGTTAAATACACTCCACTGGATTCCATCTAAAGAATCATAAGAAACACCTGCCTTAACCATCAAATCAGGTGCATAAGTCACATCATCCATGCCTGAATCATTTTCATTTGTTTGGTAAGTCAGGTTTCCGCTAAATTGCCATTTTTGATTGAGTTGGAACCGCCCCTCAAACTCCACGCCATCATAAGTAATACTGCCTGTATTCGTGATCATGATCGGTGAAGCACCAACCCGTGCAATTATATCCTCGTGCTCACTATGAAAATAAGTCACCGCAAAAGAACTGTTTTCATCCGTTCGCATCACTTGAAAATCAAAGGTTTTAATTGTTTCTGGTGACAGCGACTCATCCCCCACAATAATCGAAGGAATATTAAGAAACCGCTCTACGCCTGATGCCTCACGGAACGATTTGCCATAGAGCAACTTACTGCTCCAGTTATCATTAAGTTGAGCAATCAATGCCAAGCGMGGYGAATAATCACCAGAAAGCTCGTCTGGTTTATTGTATTGCAGRCCACCTATCACGTTTAGCCAATCCAGTAATTGATAGTCCCATTGGGTATATAGACTTTTATCAGTCGATTCAAAATCGGAGTCACCAGAATTTTCTAATTTTCGATAGGTTCCTCCAACAATAATATTCAAATCATCTATCGGTTGAATCGTTGAGCTGAGCTCATATAAATAGTTTTTAGCGTCTTCTTTAGTAATATCGCCAGCGGGGTTTAAAGCCAATTCGCTATGCGTATCTTGATGAGAAAAATTAGCGTTGATACTCCAACTGTCACTGAAATCATGCTGGTAACCAATATCAATAAACTGACGTTTAAATTCATGCTCGGTACTGGGCAATACAAATAACGATCGAGCATGATCAGTACTGGTATCAGAGTGCAAGGCATTTACTGTTAGCCCCTTATACTTCAAGTTTAAGAATAATTGCTCTCCATCTTTACCTGTTTTATAAGTACCCTTAGAACCAAACTCACCATTAATATTATGGAAATCATCGCCCTCTATATCCGTAGTTTGGAAAGAGCCAAATAACTCAAGGTCATTCCAGGTTCCCCCCGCTGTTATTTGGTTTTGTTTACTGCCAAATGAACCATAAGAAACCGCCAGATTCGCCGATGCTTCTTTTGGTGCATCCTTAGTGACTAAATTTATGGCACCACTGAATGCATTAGTGCCATATAAAACGGATCCTGGCCCACGGATAATTTCAATCTTCTGCAAACTATTGATTGGAAAATAGGCGTAAATATCATGATTAATGCTCGATACGGCTGATTCACGCAACGGCCGCCCATTCAATAAAATCAACACCGTACTATCAACATAGGTCGTAGCAACACCCCGCATAGAACTTTTGTTATGGGGAAATAAATTTGAGCCAATAATCTGCATACTGGTTTGCCGATCCAACACATCACGCAAATTACGAGCGCCATAACGTTTAATATCATCTGCAGTGATGACGGCAACGATACCCGGCGCATCATTCAACGTTTCTTCTTTTTTAGACGCAATAGAGACCGTGAGGAGCGCTTCGAAGCCTAATCCCAAAAGCTGTTCCATTTCAGTATCTGTGGATTGTTGCGCAGCAGCGTGCACAAATATTGGCTGCAGAAGAAGTAGAGAAAAAATGAATGTAGTACATAACTTAGGAATCATAATCACCTCGTTATTTTTAATGCCTTATTCCATCAACGCATTTCTACTACTCGTTAATCTACACCCTTTTTTTTAAACTTAAAACTTAAAACTTAAAACTTAAAACTTAAAACACACTATTTTCGATAACCGAATATCACTATTCAATATTCTGAATTTGCTCGCGCATTTGCTCGATTAATACTTTCAAATCCACCGAGTGACGTGTGGTA
The DNA here is from genome assembly GCA_002400805.1 of Gammaproteobacteria bacterium. The sequence goes on along the minus strand of NVRG01000128.1, from coordinate 2,703 downwards.
TCGGTATCGATAGATTTTGAGCCTAAGGTATTGGCCTCACGATTTAACTCTTGCATTAAAAAGTCTAGGCGGCGACCGATAGGCTCATCACGTTTTAATACGTTTTCGACTTCTACGATATGACTTTGCAGGCGATCTAATTCTTCGGCTACATCACTTTTTTGAGCCAATAACACCATTTCTTGCTCTAGTCGTTCAGCATCAAGATTAACGTGTAATTCAGTGACCCGTTCTAATAATCGCTGCCTATGTTGAGCAAGGATTTCTGGCATGCGTTGGCGAACATCGATAGCAATCGTATTTATTTCCTGACACCGCTCTTCAACCATAACCTGCAGCGCCGCACCTTCCGTTTCGCGGGTAACAATCAACTCTTCAATCGCAGTCTTTAAAGACGATAAAACCGCTTTATTTAACGCTCCTTGATCCAAGCTATCGGAGATAATAACCCCCGGCCATTGCAAGACTCTTAACATATCAACCGGCGCTGCTTGTTCAGAAAATGCTGCCAACTGTTCACAGCTATTAACCACTGATTGAGCTAAATTGCGGTCGATTTCTAAAGAAGTTTGCTGTTGATCGGGTGCTTTATAACGTAATACCGCATCCACCTTTCCTCGGCCTAAACGATCAGTAAACATCTTTCGTATCTTCATTTCTAAAGGACGAAAACTCTCCTCCAGACGCAAGGCCACTTCGAGATACCGGTGATTTACCGATCGAATTTCCCAAGTCAAACTACCTTGTTCGGTCTGCTTTTCTTGGCGAGCAAACGCCGTCATGCTTCGAGTCAATTTACAATCCTAAAACATCAAATAAATAGACATATTAACCAAAACTAAGACTAAAAAGCATCAGTCTTTATTCAGACCCACGTATAATGGTGCGATTATTTATTTTGAAGGAATTCGCTATGCGTCCTAGTGGTCGTCAACCAAATGAATTACGCAACGTTACAATTACTCGCAACTACACTAAACATGCTGAAGGTTCAGTCTTAGTTGAATTTGGTGATACCAAGGTTTTATGTACGGCTTCGGTCGAAGAACGTATTCCTAAGTTCTTACGTGGCTCAGGTGAAGGTTGGGTTACCGCAGAATATGGCATGTTACCGCGCTCAACAGGTAGCCGCATGGCACGTGAAGCCGCTCGAGGAAAACAAAGTGGTCGCACCATGGAAATTCAACGTTTAATTGGCCGTTCATTACGTGCAGCCATCGACTTAAAAGCACTAGGTGAACGTAGCATCACCATTGATTGTGATGTTATTCAAGCTGATGGCGGCACCCGAACTGCCTCTATCACCGGTGCGTTTGTCGCTTTGCAAGATGCGATTAATCACTTAATCAAGAATAAAAAAATCAAGAAAAACCCTCTTTATGGCCAACTTGCCGCTATCTCAGTGGGCATCTATAACGGYATACCAGTACTTGACCTGGATTATGCTGAAGACTCAAGTGCCGAAACAGATATGAATGTAGTRATGAACGATGCAGGTGCTTATATCGAAATACAAGGCACTGCCGAAGGTCATGCYTTCCGCCCTGAAGAACTAACCGCTATGTTGGGWTTRGCTAAAGAAGGGATTGATAACTTGCTKGCTAAACAACGCGAAGCGTTGGCSTCTTARATTCAACGATGAAGAAAATCGTCTTAGCAAGTGGTAACAAGGGCAAACTCCGAGAGTTTGCCCAGTTATTYGCAACACTCRATATWGAAGTTGTACCRCAATCTGATTTCGATGTGCCTGAAGCAGAAGAAACYGGACTGACATTTATTGAAAATGCCATTATCAAAGCCCGTAATGCTGCCAAGCATACTGGCTTGCCGGCTATCGCTGATGATTCAGGCATTGAAGTTGATGCCCTCRAAGGAAAGCCGGGCATTTACTCTGCTCGTTTYGCTGGGGCTAATGCCAGTGATGAAGACAACCTCAACTTCTTATTAACMTCCTTACAGGATAAARCTGAAGCTGAMCGTGCAGCACGTTACCAATGTCTTTTGGTTTATATGGAACATGAAAATGACCCGACRCCATTAATCAGYCAGGCAAGTTGGGAAGGYCGAATTTTGACTGAGYCTGTCGGMGATGGCGGCTTTGGTTATGATCCGATTTTCTGGGTAGATGAAACACAATGTAGTGCTGCYGAACTCRCTGCTGACCAAAAACATGCCATTAGTCATCGTGGTAAAGCATTACGGATATTTGCTGAACAATTYCAAAAAACAAAATAATTTATCGCATCAWMWNATAGATATGAACGGTTACCCCWCATTTATTACACCGTTATTAMTAWGCTTAAGCTTTGTTTTTTGTTTAASCGCCTGTACTCATCAACCTTATTCAGAACAAGCGATCACACCRATTTCCAACCCTTCTRATTTACAAAGCCTRACKGCTAATTCTAATAAACCYTTTATTACKCAGCCTCAACCTGATAATTATTCAATTTGCCTACACAATACTTGTAGTGAGATTGCCTTYGTCAGTTTATCTGATGTGCAATGGCAGAATATTGAARGCYTATTTTTTCCCAAAAGYAGTTCYGCACAACAAGAACGACAACAGATAAAACWAGCGATCGCATTACTTGAACGTTATACCGGTCAGCAAACGGGTACGTTCTTAGATCGTGCTAAAAACGATTTAAGTCACGGCATACAAGGCCAAATGGATTGCATCGATGAAGCCACCAATAGCAC
>NVRG01000127.1 GCA_002400805.1 Gammaproteobacteria bacterium | reverse complement strand
CCTAAGTTTTTAGCGCGGTATAAGGCTTTATCGACACGTTCAAATAACTCATTTTGTGATTCATCGCCAAGATAGGCGCAGATGCCGAAACTAGCGGTGATGGCAATGGTGTTGCCTTCAATAACTATCGTTTCTGTCTCAATGTGAAGACGAATTTTTTCAGCTATGCTTTGTGCATCACTCAAGTCACATTTAGGCAAGAGCAGCATAAATTCTTCTCCGCCCCATCGACAGAGCAGATCGGATTCACGCAGGTTTGATTTCAAGATAGTGGCTATTTTCACGATAACCTGATCACCGACCATATGGCCGTAGTTATCATTGACCTTTTTAAAGTGATCGATGTCGACTAGCACGATACTTAAGGCGTCTTTATTGCGAGCAGTGGTTTTAATGACTTGTTGAAAGGCTGGATCGAAGGCATGTCGATTATCTATACCGGTAAGTTTATCTTTGGTGGCCATAATTTCTAGCCGCCGTTGATATTTGCTAATAGTGAAATGAGCGAGTAGTAGCACAATCACGGTAATCAATAAACTGAGCGATAGGTTAACCCAAAGCGTTTTCTGAATATGAGATTCTGGTTTGCCGACTTGTTCTACCAGCAAGTGCCAATTGAGCTCGGGGACAAACCGGGTTTTTAGAAAGATGTCTTGTCCATTTCTGGAATAGGTATAAGAACCACCTGGGCTAGCTAAAACCAGTGTGGCTATTTCAGCTAAACCATCTGTTTGGTGAATATCTTCAGCACCTTGATAACGTTTACCCCGTAAGGCGATTTTGCCATTGGGTTCGATAAAATATACTTGGCGGTCGTAACGGCTTTGATAGAATTCGATCATATTAATAACCGTTTCTGATGATAAGCCAACACCGATGGTTCCAAGATATTTGCCGCTATAGTCGGTAACCTTATGGTTTACAAAAAAGTTGGTTTGCTCAAGGTTGGCGCTGTCGATGTCAACGTTTATCTCAAAATCATCTTTTAATTGGGCAACTCTAAAATACCAACTGTCCTGATCCGAGTCAGGGTTAACCTGTTTTAACAAGCCGGAAGAGTGATAATAATTGAGGGTTTTATCCGAAACGAAAAAGGCCGTCGCTGTTTTGTAACGATCCTGTATTTCACTTAAGTAACGGATAATAAGATCTGGTTCTTTTTCACCCGTTAAAATCCAGTCTCGAACGAAGGTATCTTGGGCCATTAACGAAGAGATAACGATAGTCGGAAGTACATCGCGTTGAATTTCGGAATAGATATTGTCACTTGTCAGTGGCAGCGTATTCGTGCGGATGAATTCATCTAGGGAGTTATTGGCGACAAAATAACTAATAAGGCTGGTGGATGAGAAACCAACAATTAGTAACAGAGAAATGATGCTAATGAAGCGGGTTTTTCGTTTAAATCTGAATTTAGAATGTTGCAAAATAACGCCTAGATATGATGAATATTCAATTGTGAAACAATACTAGCACTAGTGTTGCTAATTAACCTACATTTTGTATGAGTATAGTGAGCGGATAAAAGTGCATCGAATTTAATTCTGTCTTTGGTAATTGGTCTGATATGATTTTTTGGATAAGAGATTAATTTACAAGGGATATACCGTGGTTTTAGATAATGCTCCCAGCTGGCAGCCAGATTTAAGTTCTGAGTTTGATTTGTCATATATGCAGGATTTAACAACGTTTTTACAAACTGAAAATGATCAACATAAGATTATTTATCCACAGACATCCAATTGGTTTCATGCCTTGGAAACCACCCCTCTTGAACAGGTGAAAGTCGTGATTTTAGGACAAGATCCCTACCATCAACCTAATCAAGCCCATGGTCTATGTTTTTCAGTATTGCCAGGCATTAAAACACCACCATCTTTGGTGAATATCTATAAAGAGTTGGAAACAGATTTAGCCATTAAACCGGCACAACATGGTTATTTAGAAAGTTGGGCCAAGCAGGGCGTGTTATTGCTTAATGCCGTATTAACAGTAGAAGATTCCAATGCTAACGCCCATCAAGGAAAAGGTTGGGAGCAGTTCACCGACAAGGTGATCAGTACTGTCAATGAGCGGTGTGACAAGGTGGTATTTATGTTGTGGGGTGGTTATGCCCAGAAAAAAGGCGCAGTCATCGATATCGAAAAACATTTGGTATTGAAAGCGCCTCATCCCTCGCCATTATCAGCATATCGTGGATTTTTAGGTTGTCGCCATTTTAGTCTGGCGAATGCTTATCTTAAACAACATGGCAAGGCAGGAACTAATTGGCAGTTACCTGAAGAGCGTTTGATATAGTAATTTCAAGGGTTTAACCCACATCGAGCAGTGCTGATCGGGTACAATGCGCGCCATGATTAAACTTAACCAACTCTCTATCCGTCGTGGTGTTCGCTTATTATTTGACGATGCCAACTTAACAGTGCATCCAGGACAAAAAGTCGGTTTAACGGGTGCTAATGGCACCGGTAAATCCAGTTTATTTGCCATGTTTCGTGGTTTATTGCATGCCGATCATGGCACGGTGTTTATTCCTGAGTCTTGGGTGATCGCTCATGTGGCACAAGAAACACCGGCAGTTGAAATGGCAGCGATTGACTATGTTTTAGAAGGTGATCAAGAGTTAACGCGCCTGCAAACCGAACTGCTTAAAGCCGAGCAGGACGAAGATGGTCATCATCAAAGTGAGCTGCATGACAAAATAGCAGTGATAGATGGCTATACCGCACGCAGTCGTGCCGGTCGTTTGATGCATGGTTTAGGCTTTAAAGCCGAACAAGAAACATTGCCCGTTACGTCGTTTTCGGGTGGTTGGCGTATGCGCCTCAATTTGGCACAAGCATTAATTTGCCGCTCAGATTTACTACTACTCGATGAACCAACTAATCACTTGGATTTGGAAGCTGTTTATTGGCTGGAAGAATGGTTACGTAGTTATCAAGGTACCTTGATGTTAATTTCACATGATCGTGATTTTTTAGATCGAGTGGTGACTCAAGTGGTTCATATCGAACAGCAGAAAATGAAAGTCTACACCGGTAATTATTCTGCTTTTGAATTGGCACGTGCAGAACATCTCGCTCATCAACAAGCAGCCCATCAAAAACAACAACGTGAAATCGCTCATATTCGTAGTTTTGTTACTCGTTTTAAAGCTAAGGCGACTAAAGCTAAACAAGCGCAGAGTCGAGTCAAAGCATTAGAACGCATGGAGCTGATTGCACCGGCTCATGTGGATTCGCCCTTTCATTTTAGTTTCTTGCCACCAACACGATTGGCGGCACCGTTAATCAGCTTGGATAAGGTGGCGGTGGGTTATAATGATGTACCGTTGATTGAGAATGTGAAGTTATCGTTGGCGCCGGGTGATCGCATAGGATTATTAGGACCAAATGGTGCGGGTAAATCGACCTTAATTAAATTAATTGCCGGTGTATTGCCACCGTTAAAAGGTAAACGTAAAGAAGGCAAAGATATCCGCATTGCCTATTTTGCACAGCATCAATTAGAACAGCTTTATATTGAAGATAGCCCACTGCAACATTTACAACGCTTAGATCGACAAGCCAGTGAATCAGATTTACGACATTTTATTGGTGGTTTTGGTTTTCATGGCGATGATGCTTTAGCACCGGTTGGTCCATTTTCTGGAGGTGAAAAAGCCCGTTTAGTTCTAGCCTTATTGGTTTATCAAAAGCCTGCTGTATTACTACTTGATGAACCGACTAACCATCTTGATTTGGAAATGCGTTTGGCATTGACCTTAGCTTTGCAGGATTTTGAAGGTGCTTTGGTAGTCGTTTCCCATGATCGTCATTTATTACGCACGGTGGCAGATGATTTATGGTTGGTTTCAGATGGCCAAGCAAAAGTATTTGATGGTGATTTGGATGATTATCGTCAATGGTTAATAACTAAAGATAAACCAGTCAAAACAGCGACTACGGCAACGACCGTTTCAAATAAAAAAGGTGGTCGGCAAGCGGCAGCAGCACAAAGGCAAAAGCTACAACCGTTACGTAATGTGGTGAAAAAAGCCGAACAGCAGATGGACAAACTGCAAACTAAATTATCAGCGGTGGAAGAAACGCTGGCGGATGGCAGTCTGTATGAAGATAGCAACAAAGAAAAGTTAAAAGCATTATTGCTGGATCAAGCAGCAGTAAAATCAGAATTAGAACAAACAGAGTCGGATTGGTTTGAAGCCAGCGAGGCGCTAGAAACAGCACAAGCTGAAGAGGAATAAACGTGGCACTACTGTCATTAAAACAAATTACCGTTAGTTTTGGCGGCCCTAACTTATTAGATAAAGTTGATTTTCAACTCGATCGTGGTGAGCGAGTTTGTCTGGTCGGTCGTAACGGTACTGGCAAATCAACATTAATGAAATTGATTGCGGGCGAAATCAAAGAAGACGGCGGTGAGATCATAGGTCAAGATTTGAAGATCGCTAGACTGGAACAAGAAGTCCCTGCAGGCACAGAAGGCACCGTGTTTGATGTGGTGGCTAAAGGTTTGGGTGATATCGCACCTTTATTGATTGAATATCATCATGTGATTCATCAATTGGAAACCGATAGTTCAGAAGCGATGTTGTCAAAATTAGAAAAAGCTCAACATAAACTTGAAGCGGTTGATGGCTGGTCGGTTGAGCAGCGTGTTGAGGCCGTTATTTCTCGTTTATCGTTAGAACCTGATGCTGAATTTTCAGCCTTATCGGGTGGAATGAAACGCCGGGTATTATTGGCTCAAGCCTTGGTTGAAGAACCAGATATTTTGTTATTGGATGAGCCGACTAACCATTTGGATATTGGGTCGATTACTTGGTTAGAAGAGTTTTTGAAAAGTTATGCCGGAACGGTATTGTTTATCACCCATGATCGTATGTTTTTACAAGCATTAGCAACTCGTATTGTGCAGTTGGATCGGGGTAATATCACTAGCTTCCCTGGTGATTACGCTAACTTTTTAATACGCCGAGAACAAATGTTGTCGGATGAAGCGCAGCAAAATGCCTTGTTCGATAAAAAACTAGCCCTAGAAGAGGTGTGGATCAGACAGGGCATTAAAGCGAGACGTACACGTAATGAAGGTCGGGTACGCGCTTTGGAACAATTGCGCCGTGAACGTAGCCAACGCAGAGACAAAGTAGGCAACGTTAATATGCAATTGCAAGATGCTGAACGTAGTGGAAAGTTGGTACTGGAAGCGGAAGAGATTAGCCAAAGTTATGATGGCCGCGTGTTATTTAAAGATTTCACCAC
>NVRG01000126.1 GCA_002400805.1 Gammaproteobacteria bacterium | reverse complement strand
ATCCGATTTCTTGCGTGTAGACCAGCCCGCGGATAAAGGGGGAATCACTTGCTGATCTAGACCTTCTAATATCTCAGGCCTACCTGCTGACAAATCATTATTCAATAATACTAGGCAAGGAGAAAAATCGCCTAAGCCAACACGATCACCTTGCCTTTCTAACGGCTCTAATAAACAGGTTTTACCCGACGGCAATTCGATCGCCAATGGCGCATCAATATCATCTCGAAGACTTGCAATCCTGGCTTCCATACCTGCTTTTTCAAAGATATCACGTAAGGTTTCCAAACTTTCTAGATAAAAAAGATTGCGTGTATGCTGTTCTGCAATAATTAATACCCGTTGTGCACGAGGGCAAACACGCTCTACTGCCGCCTGAACCGCCTGAACGCATAAGGGCATAAAGGCCGGATTAAGATTATTAAAACCTGCGGGGAATAAATTAGTATCTACTGGCGCCAACTTAAAGCCAGCGTTACGCAAATCGACTGAAGCATAAAAAGGGGCGGGGGTTTGCAGCCATTGCTCTCGCAACCATGTTTCAACCCGTGTTTTGTTCGTCAACAAGTCATTTTCTAATTGCAGCAACGGCCCTTTTAAAGCCGTCGTTAAATGTGGAACTCTTGAAATCATGGGCTTAGGCTCGCTATTTAATTATCAAAAAGTCAGTTAAGACTTGATTACTGTGATGTAAGCAACAGTTTACTTTTTTATTATCATTCATACTCGTTTTTTTATTTCTTGGCATAGTCTCGAATGATGTTTTATCAGCAGTTTATAAGCTCAATAACAAATAGTGGTATATTAGTTAGAAACGATGGCAACATATAAGGCACAGCTGAGTTGTGAGTGAAAACCAAACCGAATTTTCTGGCCTAAAAGTTATGGTGATCGATGACAGTAAGACAATTCGTCGAACTGCTGAAACACTGTTGACTAAAGCAGGTTGCAATGTCCTCACCGCCGATAATGGTTTTGAGGCCCTACCGATCATCAGTACGCAACGACCCGACATTCTGTTTATCGACATCATGATGCCACGTCTTGATGGATATCAAACCTGTGCGTTAGTTAAAAACAATCCAAAATTTAGTAGCACCCCCATCGTGATGTTATCAAGTAAGGATGGTTTATTTGACCGCGCTAAAGGTCGCGCCGTCGGTGCAGAACAATACTTAACTAAGCCCTTCACCCGTGAAGACTTATTAGGGGCAATTCGCACCCATTTATTAATCAATACCAAGGATGAATAACACCCCATGGCGCTTATTCTTATAGCCGATGATTCTCCAACCGAAGTCTACGTAATAAAAAAAATACTGGAGAAGAACGGTCACCAAGTCATCATTGCAGAGGATGGCGAACAAGCGATGGAGCTTGCAAACAACAAACATCCTGGATTAATCCTTATGGACGTCGTGATGCCGAAACTAAAYGGTTTTCAGGCAACTCGTCGTTTRAGCAAAGATCCKGCAACGAGTGCGATYCCTATCRTCATCGTATCRTCTAAAAAYCARGAAACTGATCGYTTATGGGGATTACGGCAAGGCGCCAAAGGCTAYCTCAGCAAGCCMGTYAGTGAAAGCCAATTAATMACTGAAATCAATAGTCAATTAGGGTTCTAGAGCATGSCTCAAATCAGTTCCCCTTCTGAGATCATTGCCTTACTTAAAGACATTGAACGCCGTAGTCAGCAACAAGCMGCGGGATTGARTCAACAAGATGATTTGCACTCAGCATGGACAGCTATMGGCTTTCGAGTGGGCGAWCATCACTTTCTAATACCGCTTAGCGACYCACGCGAAGTTTTCCCTGTTCCTGARCAATATACCCCTGTACCTAAAGCAGAATCATGGGTTTATGGYATTGCCAATATACGGGGAGAGYTACTSCCCCTATTTGATCTAAAACATTTTCTATTRGGAAARCAGACCAAAACTAACAARCGTAGTCGAATTATGGTCATCAATCATCCCGAACTTTATTCAGGATTATTAGTGGATGAAGTTTTCGGACTTAAACATTTCCAACGTGAACCAGAAGCGTTAGACGCTGACAAACAKATCAATATCGCCAGTTATTTAAAAGGCAGTGTATTTCAACAARATACRCACTGGGATGTATTTAGTTTCCAAAAWCTTGCYGAAGATCCACGGTTTTTAAATGCTGCTGCTTAATCATTTCATATCAGGACAGRCTCTATGAACTCAMCAAGCARMCYTWWKTKWYCAYMMTWKSKWGCWAMMKMYNAACCYWRTNANTTTGATMWWMAYYYTRYTRTWKDYSMGWWTYWSCYWAATCASSKTMKCSWYRWWYRCCRRSRGMRKYKMWSWMCMVYMTATCGATAGTATTCAGGCYGTCACAGCCATCACAGCAGCTAGTTCAATCGCTGCTATTATTATGGCGATACGCTTATGTTATTCCCCAGTAAAAACATTAAAAGCATCACTTGATAATATAGAAATACAAAATCGTCATGATCAAGATGCGATTTTACGTTTATTAGATGAAATGGGCGATTTAGCGGATGGTGACCTCACTGTTTCAGCCACTGTTACTGAAGATATCACCGGTGCCATCGCTGACTCTGTTAACTACACCATTGATGCTTTGCGTAACATAGTCGAGCAAATCAACTCCACCACCTTACAAGTTGCGTCCGCCGCCCAAGAAACGCAAGCAACGGCACTTCACCTGACCGACGCAAGTGACCATCAATCACAACAAATTACCGAAGTGACATCTGCCATTACCCAAATGGCTGCCTCTATCGAACTCGTTTCTGAAAACGCTAGCCAGTCTTCAGATGTTGCGCAACAATCAGTAGCCTTGGCAGTTCAAGGCAATGCTGCGGTGAAAAAAGCCATTAACGGTATGGATAACATTCGAGAGCAAATACAAGAGACCTCGAAGCGCATCAAACGTCTGGGTGAGAGTTCACAGCAAATTGGTGAAATCGTTGAATTGATTAATGATATTGCCGAACAAACCAATATTCTGTCACTTAATGCAGCGATTCAAGCAACCATGGCGGGTGAAGCCGGTCGAGGCTTCGCAGTGGTGGCCGATGAAGTACAACGCCTAGCTGAACGTTCCAGTAATGCAACCAAGCAAATTGATGCCTTAGTTAAAACGATTCAAAGTGATACTAGCGAAGCCGTAAGCTCCATGGAACAAAGTACTCTCGAAGTAGTTTCAGGAGCTAAATTATCTCAAGATGCCGGTACCTCACTCGCACAAATTGAAACCGTCTCACATCAATTAGCCGAGCTGATCAATAATATCTCTGAAAATGCTAAACAACAGGCTACTGCTGCGGTGAGTACATCTGATAGTATGAATGTAATTCAAGAAATAACGATGCAGACATCAACAGGAACAAATGATAGTGCTGCATCCATTGGTCGCTTACTGGAGCTGACGAATGAGCTACGTAAATCTGTTTCTGGCTTCAAGTTGCCATAACTGAAAAGCATAGTTGGAGTAGCACCGGATGGCACAGACTAAACAAAACAACTATAACGCCCTGATGTTAGTACAGAGTGAGCTCCTACAATCACTAGAACTTGCCCTGCAAGCCCTAAATGTTTTTATCGATTCCCCAGATGACAAAGACGCCTTAAGAAACTGTATTTCACAGTTAAACCAAATAAATGGCACCATCGACATTTTAAATTTGGATGGTGCACAGTTTCTGAGTTCTGAAATGCTCGCATTGGCCAAGGCTTTACATGACAATAAGTGTGAAGATATTGAACAAGCACAGGAAGTACTGGTCCATGCCTTATTGTTATTGCCTAATTACTTACAACTATTAAGTGGCGCCATTCAAGATCATCCTCTCTCGCTACTTGAAACCGTTAATCATCTGCGTGCAGCTCGCGATGAAAATACACTCGAGGCAATTAGTTTATTTAAACCGAAACTAGCTACTGCACTGCCAGAAAACATTACCCCAGAACCCCAGCAAATCGTTCCGAATCTCGGTATTAGCAACGATAAAATAGGTCATGCCTTCCAGCTATCACTTTTACAATGGCTACGTAACGAAGATGAACAGAGTCTTCGCAAAATGCGCCGCATCATTCATTATTTAAGGCTGACTTGTCAGCAAGAGCGTAGCACCATTTTTTGGTGGGCAGCAGAAGGCGTTATCGAAGCTTTATTAGAGCAAGGCCTACAAATCGCACCCGAAGTAAAATTAAATTTAGGCAAACTTAACCAACCAATAAAAATACTCACTGAAGATGGAGAGCAACAGTTAATTGCCTTATTCCCTGCTGAGTTAGAGCGTAATCTACTGTTACTCATCGCCCGCTCAAATAGTGCAGGGGAGCATGTATCCCAACTTAAGTCAGTCTTTAAGCTGAATTTCTTTGATCATCGCCAGAAAATTTATGGCATGAGTAATAATGCTCTCAACGATGCTCAATCTGCCGTGCTCGAGCAGTTACAAAATATCAAAGAACAAATTAGCCAATATGACCTTGGGGCAGAAATCTCCACCGAGATGATTACGCAGACTACTGGGCAGTTAACAACCATGGTTGATACCTTGCAAATGTTAACTGAATATCCAGCCAGTCATCTGTTACAAACTCAAGTTGATGAACTGAATGCGTTAATTGCCGCGGAACAATTGCCGAATGAACAACATTTAATGGCCTTAGCGGGCAGCATTCTTCAAGTGGAATCCTTATTACAGCCTGATTCCGCTAATGTTAGCTCCGCAGAACACAAACAATTGCAAGCCACGGTAATCAATGAATGCTTATTAGAACTTAGTAACATCAAAGAAGCGCTAGCCACTCAAGCTGAATCAACTAACACCGATAATCACCTGTTAGATGAAGCCGCAACCCAATTAGAATTGATTGCTGGCAGCTTATCGATGTTAACGCTTACGGATGCGGCGGAGACATTAGAAAAAACTGCACAACAAATGCAGCAATGTGTCGCCAATAATGACGAACTGAGCCCCGCTAAACTCGATCTTTTTGCTGAAATCATCGCCGCCTGCGATTTATATATGGAAGGCATTCATCAGCACGGGCAACCGCTGAATCAATTTTTAGATACCGCCAATACTAAACTTGCCGAATTTGAGCATATTCTCAATGGCAAAGCGGCCACTGAACTAAGCCCGGAATTACCCGAAACCTTGGCAGAAATTGGAACTATCCCCATAGATCTGGAGTCTACCGAGCCTGAATTAGAGCCTGAATTAGAGCCTGAATTAGAGCCTGAATTAGAGCCTGAATTAGAGCCTGAATTAGAGCCTG
>NVRG01000125.1 GCA_002400805.1 Gammaproteobacteria bacterium | reverse complement strand
AGGTAAGACTCCTTCTCTTACTCCACTTCACCAAGAAATTCTTGATCTTTTAACTCAGTAATCAACGGATTCTTTTTTATTAATCGATTACAATTTTTTTAACTAAAAATGATTTTTAATCTCATGAAAAAATTAAACATAAAATTTTTTACATGTTTGTTCACATTGACCATGTTATTTTTTGCTGGTTCAATGATGGCACAAACATTTACAGGAGACAACTTAGGAGCTGCGATTAGCAGTACACTTCCTACAACAGTTTCTACAGCAGATGTAACAGGTGCTGGAATTATTGGTGCTGGAGCTACTCTAGATCAAGTACAAATTGATTTAGATCACACATTTGATGGTGATTTGAATATTACTTTAGTATCACCTTCAGGTGCTACTTTAGATTTGTCATCTGGAAACGGTGGATCTGGAGACGATTTTGATAATACTATTTTCCAAGATGGAGCTCCTTCTATCACGACTGGTTCTGCTCCATATGCAGGAACTTTTCAGGCAGAAGGTGGTACTTTTGCTGCAGCTTTTGCAGGAGAAGAAGCACTTGGAAACTGGTCATTAAATATTGATGATAACTTTGGAGGTGATGATGGTAACTTATTTAATTTTACCATTACTTTCTCAGGACTTACTGCACCATGTACAGTAACTCCTCCTGTTGCTATTTCAGTAGGAAATACTCCGGGACTTTGTGGCGCTAACGTAACTGTGCTTGCAGCTGGGCCTAACTGTATTACCGTTAATAATGATTTCTCAGCTGGTGGCTTAGATGCTTCTGGTTTTTACCCATTAGGAACAACTACTGTAACTTGGACTGGTGGTGCTTTTACTACTGTAACAGTTGCTGATACAGAAGCTCCAACATTTGCTTGTCCTGGTGACCAAACAATTCACTTGGATCCAGGTGCTTGTGATCAAGTAATTAGTTATACTGTTACTGCTACTGATAACTGTCCATTAGTTGGACCATTAGTATCATTAACTACTAACAATGACTTCAATGCTGCAATTACTAACTCAGTAGGATGCCCAGGTGGTGGATACCAAACTTTATTGGCATATGACTTACCATCAATGGGAGTTACTTCTGATTTATTTATCGAAAGTATTGACTTTGGTATTTTCCAAATTTTTGGAAATGTTGCTTTGACTGCTAATGTATATAGCATTCCTTCAACTCCAGGTGCAACATTTAATTATGCTGACTTAACATTATTAGGAACTGGAACGACAAACTTCGGTGGACAAGGAACTGGTTTTGGAAATATTCCTGTATCAGGAACAATTCCAGCTGGAACTGTAGTAGTACTTGAGTTGATCGCTCCAAACGGAACTTTCACAAACGGATTCGTTCCTGGTTATAATAACCAAGGATTAGCTTCAGGTGTTTCTTACTTAGCTTCTAACTTCTGTGGAGTACCAAATCCACAAGATATTGGACAAATTATAGGTGGTTTTACTGATGTACCAGCTATGCAGTTGAATGCAAATGCTCCTCTTGAGCCAACACAAACTGCTGGTTTACAAAGTGGTTCTGGGTTTCCAATTGGAACAACTACAAATACTTGGGAAATTACTGACGGTGGAGGAAATACAGCAAGTTGTACTTGGTCTGTAACTGTAGTAGAATATGTAGCTACTTCAAATGATATTACTTGTAACTCATTAGTTCACGTTACATTAGATGAGAACTGTGAAGCAACAGTAGGAGCTGACCAAATTTTGGAAGGTAACAACTACGGATGTTATGATAACTATGATGTAGTATTTGCTGCAACAGGTCAACCATTAGTATTAGACGGTTCTCATGTTGGACAAACGATTGAAGTAATGGTAACTAATCCAGCTGGTGTACCATGTTGGGGATATATCTTAGTAGAAGATAAATTGATACCAGAATTGGATTGTAATGATGCTGAAGTTACTTGTGCAGATCCAACTGCACCAGGAAGTGTATTTGATGCAAGAAAAGATTATTCTTTTGCACAATTAACGACTCAAGATAATGCAACAGTAACTGAAACATTAACTGTAGATGCAGGAACAACGGTACAAGATTTAGATGTATCTGTTTCTTCTACTCACACATGGGTAGGTGACTTAGTAGTATCTGTAACATCTCCAGATGGAACAACTGTAGAATTATTCAACAACTTAGGAGGTCCTGGATTTGGATGTAACAATGCAGCAGGTCAAGACTTAGACGTAGTAATGAATGATGCAGCAGCAGCTACATATGCAGATATGGATGCACAATGTCCACCAGTTGGAGAATTCCAACCATTGCAAGCACTTTCTGCTTTTAATGGAGAAAATGCACAAGGAACATGGACAGTATCTGTTCAAGATTTAGTAGGTGGAGACGGTGGAACAGTTGATGTAACATTGAGCTTGAAAGCTGCTAACTCAGGTACTATTGATTTCCCAGTAGGAGCAGGAGTAACAGTAATTCCAGCAGGTGCTAACACTTGGACTCTATTAAACTTTGATCCATGTGGACCAGCTACATTGACTAACTCTGATGTTGAGTCAGGTGCATTATGTGCAGGAGATGCTCAAATCGAGCGTACTTGGACAGTAACTGATGGATCAGGAAATACAACTACTTGTTCAGAGGTTATTTCAATTACTCCAACAACTCTTGCAGATGTTGCAGCTGATTTACCAACTGATATCGAAATTGAATGTGGAGATGCTATTCCAGCACTTTTAACTGATATTGGATGTGATAACATTGGAGTTACTTTGGCAAACGAGGTAAGAATTGATATATGTGAAGGTTCTTACAAATTGTTGAGAAACTACATTCTTGTTGACTGGTGTGATAACTCTACATTAGAGCACTTACAGATCATCAAAGTATTAGATACAGAAGCACCATCAGTAAATACTATTGCAGATATCACTATCTCAACAGGATCAAATGACTGTTATGGATCAGTACAATTACCAACAGCAACTGCAACAGATGAATGTTCATCAGCAACAGTATCTGTAACATCTGCATCAGCAGGAACATTGAATGCATCAGGAACTGTAATTACAGGTCTTGAAGTAGGAACTCATACAGTAACTTATACTGCAACAGATGGTTGTGGAAATGAAGCAGAAGGAACATTGACAATTACAGTAGAAGATCAAATTGCACCAATCGCAATCTGTGATGAGCACACAATTTTATCAATCGGATCAGACGGAACAGCATTAATTTATGCTGAAACATTTGATGATGGTTCATATGACAACTGTGCAATCGTAGTGATGGATGCAAGAAGAATGGATAACCCAGCTTGTCCAGGATTTGACGGAACAGCATTTGGACCAAGTGTACCATTTTACTGCTGTGATGTAAATACTACAGTAATGGTAGAATTACGAGTAAGAGATGCAGCAGGAAATACTAATTCTTGTATGGTAGAAGTAGAAGTTCAGGATAAAATTAACCCAACAATTGTTTGTGCACCAAACAAAGATGTTGAATGTTCTGAAACTTACTTAGACTACATCGAAGTAGGACAATCATTACCACAAGATGCAATTGATGCAAACGGAGAAGCTATCGCAACAGATAACTGCCCAGGAGTATCAGTTACAAACAATGTAATTTCTAACACAGTAAATTGTGGATCAGGAACAATTACAATAGTATGGACAGCAACAGATGCACAAGGATTAACAGCATCATGTATCCAACGATACTTCGTTGAAAACAACGATCCATTTACAGGAAGTGATATTACTTGGCCATCAGATTACACAGCAAACACATGTGGAACAGGATTAGAGCCATCAGATTTATCATCTCCATATGACTACCCAACAGTAGACGAAGGAGCRTGTAACAATGTWGCWAYCGGTCACMAYGAYCAAGTTCTTRATTTTGGAGCAGRYGATGCTTGTTTGAAAATATTAAGAAAATGGTATGTAATTGACTGGTGTCAAGCACAARSAAACCAAGACCCAACGGTACCTGGTCCAGGMGTATGGCAYTMTACACAAGTGATCAAAGTGATTAAYTCAAATGATCCAAACGTAACAGTAGTAGATTTCCCATCAGTAATAGATAACTATGATGCAGATTGTGGAAACGCAACAGCAACATTTACWATYACAGCAGATGATGATTGTACACCAATAGATGATATTCAAGTATCATGGGAATTCTCAACAGGATTGTCAGGATCAGGATTGTCAGCTTCAGGAKCATTCGCAAACGGATCTTACTCATTGACATACACMGTATCWGACGGATGTGGAAACACAGTATGGGAATCACATGACTTTACAGTAGTAGATGCTAAGAAACCTACACCAGTATGTATCTTCGGAATCGCAACTACAGTAATGCCTTCAAGTGGAGCAGTAACAATATGGGCATCTGATTTCGAATCAGGTTCMTCTTATGATAACTGTACAAACTATGATGATTTACACTTCTCATTCTCWCAARATATCAAYGATACACARTTGGATATTACWTGTGCWATGATTGAWAATGATCCWTTRGTASCAGTTACATTATATGTAACWGAYGMAGYAGGAAACTTTGATTTCTGCTCAACTTTCATTAATGTTCAAGATCCAACAGGAGCTTGTGGAGTACCAGCTGCATCACCAATTGAAGGTACAATTCAAAACGAGAACCAAGAGGTAATCGAAGACGTAATTGTAACATTAAGTGATGTTAATGGACCAATGACTAACCCAGTAGTAACTGGATCTAATGGTACTTACACTTTCGCAGGAAACACAAGCAATAGCTATGATGTAACTCCAGGGAAAGATATCAATTACTTGAACGGTGTAACTACTTATGACTTAGTATTGATTTCTAAGCATATCTTAGGAACTGAGATCTTAGATTCACCATACAAAATCTTTGCAGCAGATGCGAACAATACTCAAACGGTAACAACATTAGATATCGTTAAATTGAGAGCATTAATTCTTCACATTGATGATGAATTATCAGCAAACACATCATGGAGATTCGTAGATGCAGATCACGTATTTGCTAACCCAACTAATCCTTGGTCAACTACAATTCCTGAGTACATTAGCCCAACAGTTAACGGTTCTAACTTTGTAGCAGCTAACTTTACAGCAGTTAAAATTGGAGACGTAAACGGAACAGCTTCACCAAACAGCTTGTTAGGATCTGATTCACGAACATTTGCAGGTAACTTGGCTCTTTCATTAGAAGCTACACAAGTTGCAGCAGGTGAGACATTTACAGTTGACTTCAAAGCTAACGACTTCAAAAACATCGCAGGTTACCAATTCACATTA
>NVRG01000124.1 GCA_002400805.1 Gammaproteobacteria bacterium | reverse complement strand
TCTGCTGGTACAGGTCACTACTACACCACAGACAAGAATAAACGTACCATGCCAGAAAAACTGGAAATGAAAAAGTTTGATCCGGTTGTACGTAAACACGTGATGTATAAAGAAGCTAAAATTAAATAGTTAGCTCTTTATAACAAGCTATAAAAATAAACCCGCTGACGCGGGTTTTTTTTTGTCTAGATATTGCTACTATAGCGTACAAGCCAAAGAGAACAGCGCCAATACCTTATCAAAGGGTTAACATGCCATCCGATAGCATCTCGAATTCAATACTCCTAGCCAGACAACCTATTTTCGATAACGATCTAAACCTTTACGCCTACGAGCTACTGTTCCGCAGTGAGTTCTCTGACGAATCTGGCGTAACTGAAATTAATGGTGACTTAGCCACTTCACAAGTCATTAATCACACCTTTCTAGAGTTTGGTGTTGATCGTGTTCTTGGCAATAAATTTGGGTTTATCAATTTAACTCGTTCATTTCTAATCGGTGACATTCCTCTCCCTTTTAACCATAAACAATTCGTCCTTGAAATTTTAGAAGATATCGTTGTTGATGATGAAATCATCGCTGCTGTTCGCGACTTTTCAACACAAGGTTTTACCATCGCATTAGACGACTTTATTTTTCGAGAAGATCTAAAACCGCTCATTAAAATTGCTGATCTCATCAAAATCGACTTACTTGCATTAACTGAAGAAGAATTGATCGAGCACGTGAGATTATTAAAACAAGAAGATGTAAAGCTTTTAGCTGAAAAAGTGGAGACTGATGCACAATATCAGCTTTGTAAACAACTTGGTTTTGACTATTACCAAGGCTATTTTTTCTGCAAACCTACTATCATCGATGATAAACCTCTGCCCGACAATAAAATGGCCGCTTTACGCATACTCAATGGCCTACAAGATCCTAATATAAAAATAGATGAGATTGAAAAATTAGTCAGCCAAGATGTTTCACTCAGTTTTAAATTATTACGTTGTCTTAATTCAGCCTCATTTTCATTGCCTAAAAAAGTTGAATCCATCAGACAAGGGGTTGTTTATCTTGGCTTAAACACCATTAAATCATGGGCCACTCTTATTGTCTTTTCCGGCATAGAAACATCGACCAGTGAAATCATCACTACTGCATTAGTGCGTGCGAAAATGGCAGAAATACTAGCTCCAGCATTTAACTGTGATGCGGCAACTGGCTTTATGGCCGGTTTGTTCTCACCACTGGATGCCATGTTAATGAAACCCATGGAAGAACTCTTGCTCACGTTACCAATGGAAGAATCAATAAAACTTGCTTTGCAAGATTTTAAAGGTGAGTTAGGCTCACTGCTATTATTTATAGTTTCCTACGAACAAGGTGATCTCGCTGTTGTACCAAAGAATGTTACCATCGCTGAATTGAACCATGCCTATTTAACTGCCACCGACTGGGCCAATACATCATTATCAGCCATTTAATTTAACTCATGAATATCCCTTTACTTTCTGCTAACTCACTTTCGCGTTCTTACGGCAATCATCTTGCGGTCAACAATGTCAGCTTTTCTATCAATAAAGGAGAAGTTTTAGGCTTTCTAGGCCCCAATGGTGCTGGCAAAAGTACCACGATGAAAATGCTCAGTGGCAACCTTGCTCCCCATCAAGGTGAGATCACGATTAATGGTTATGATTTAATTGAAAATCCCAAACAAGCCAAAGCACAAATTGGTTTTTTACCGGAACAACCACCGTTGTATAAAGAGTTATCTGTAGTCGAATTTCTAAATTTTTGTGCGCGCATTAATCAAATTCCACGCACCAAAATTAATGCTGCAGTCGACATGGCCATTCAGCGTTGTGGTCTAAGTAATGTGACTAAACGCCTTATTGGGCATTTATCTAAAGGCTACCAGCAACGTGTAGGAATAGCCCAAGCCATTATTCATACACCCGCCGTGGTGATTTTGGATGAACCAACATCTGGCCTTGATCCAATTCAGATCATTGAAATCAGACAATTAATACGCGATATTGCCACTGAACACAGTGTCATTCTGTCCACTCATATCTTGCCAGAAGTACAAACCTTGTGTGATCGTGTGCAGATCATTCATCAGGGTCAGCTACTGTTCAATGACACTATCGACAACCTCAGCCAGCAAATGAAAACGTCTAGCTTATTACTGGAGTTATCCAATCCTCCTGTCGTAGAACAGCTCAACCAACTAAGTGGTGTACTCTCGGTCGAGGCATTGTCCACTACTCAATTTAGATTGCATTATCATCCCGATAACAATCCTACCGAGTCGTTGTTAAATCAAGCAGTATCCCAACATTGGCAACTACAACAATTAACGCCTGAACACCATTCATTAGAAGATGTATTTATGAAGATCATTAAAAATGAGCCGCCATCTGCTGAGCAAGCAACATAATGTTTACTCTGGCCCGCTGTGAACTTTATCGCCTGTTCTTATCCCCACTTGCGTGGATTATTTTGGCATTAAGTCAGCTGATTTTAGCCTACTTATTTTTGACCCATATCGACTATTTTATACAAATCCAACCAAAAATATCCGCTATTCCTGGTGCGCCTGGTGTTACCGAATTAGTCGCTATTCCACTGTTAAATAATGCCGCCACGGTCTTACTGTTAATTACCCCCTTAGTGACTATGCGTCTTATTGCTGAAGAACGGCGCAATGAAAGTTTCCCATTACTGATTTCAGCGCCTTTATCYGTTCATCAAATCGTCTTAGGTAAATATCTAGGCACYTTTKCTTTTTTYCTCGTGCTACTGATATTRATTATGTTAATGCCTTTGTCACTGCTRGTAGGRAGTTCCATAGACTTATCACTCCTCGCTGCYGGCTTTCTGGGTCTGGTTTTATTATTAGCGAGTTTTACTGCTATTGGCTTATTTCTATCATCACTCACCAAACAACCAGCGATCGCAGGTATCACTACATTCACCAGCTTGTTTTTATTATGGATTATTGACTGGGCTGGCAACAGCCAAGTGGGCGAACAATCATCCTTGTTTGCTTGGTTATCATTGCTGAGGCATTTCGAACCGATGTTGCAAGGTGAGGTACATAGCAGTGATATCAGTTACTACCTGATTCTTATCGGTACTTTTTTATTGCTCACAATTCGTCGTCTTGATTCTGAGCGTATTAACTAATGAAAATAAGTTCAAAAACACACCGCCTATATCGCTTACAACAAGTCATTTTTTATGTCTTACTCAGCATAGCTATTATATTGCTGGCTAAGTTTTCGATTCAAACAAACACCAGTTGGGATTGGACACAAAATAGTCGTCACACCTTATCCGATACCTCACGAGACTTTTTAAAACAGCTTAGTACTACCATTGATATTCAGGTTTTTATCAGCCCTAATAATGAATATCGTCCGGTTGTCGAAAGCTTAATCCAGCGTTATCAAGAGCAGACAAGCCAGTTAAATATTAGCTTTATCAATCCCGATTTTTCTCCAGATCTGGTACGCGAACTAAAAATTCAACAACAGGGTGAAATCATCGTTTCTAAAGCTGATAAGCTTGAACACCTGTTTGACTTATCCGAGCAATCACTCACTAATGCATTAATCAGTGTTTCTCGAGAACAAGAGCAGTGGCTGGTATTTATAGAGGGACATGGCGAGCGTACCCCCTTAAACCAAGCAAACTTCAACTTAAGTACATGGGGTACTCAGCTCAAACAAAAAGGGTTTCAGTTTCAGGCGCTCAATTTAGTTGAACATAGCCAAATTCCAACTAATGCTGCTGCAGTCATCATTGCTAGCCCCGAAACAGCTTGGCTACCCGGTGAAATTGAACTCATCAGAGATTATATCGCTCAAGGTGGCAACCTATTATGGCTAACTGAACCAAATACTAATCAATTTTTGACGGCTCTAGCAGAACAGTTAGATATTGAATTCGTTGCTGGCACCGTCATGGATCCTAATGCTGAATTATTAGGCATTACTGATCCTCAATTTGTTTTAGTGACCGACTATGCCAACCATCCCATTGGGCTAGCCACTAAAAGTGTGACCCTGTTTCCGCAAGCAGTCGCCATGGAACAAACAAATGTAAAGTCCGAATGGCAACACACTGCTCTATTAACGACGCAAGCTAATGCGTGGTCAGAGACAAACATTGATCCACAACAATCATCACAAGAATTTAACTACGATGTAAACGAAGATACAACGGGGCCCTTGGCCTTAGGTTATTTGCTCACTCGTCTTCACGCTAATGATGACGACAAAGAACAACGTATTGCTATTATCGGTGATGGTGATTTTGTCTCGAATACCTATATTGGTAATGCAGCTAACCTAGATTTTTCTATCGCGCTGATCAATTGGTTAGTCCAAGATGATGAATTAATTGCTATTCCTGTTAAAACCACACTGGATAGCCAATTAGATTTATCACGCAGCGAATCGTTAATTATCGGCCTCGGTTTCTTACTTGTCCTGCCCAGCATCTTACTGAGTATCGGTTTTGGTCTATGGTGGTACCGCCGAAGACAATGAAAAGTAGTTACCTCACCAACCTCGTCTTAATCATCGTGATCGCTGGCCTATTTTGGTTCAACCAACAAACGTCCTCACCTGACGATACTTATAATAAACTCAGTGATATCAGCGCCGATATCATCACAGATAT
Source organism: Gammaproteobacteria bacterium (assembly GCA_002400805.1). Next base: position 670 of record NVRG01000124.1, on the reverse strand, counting down.
CACTATCAATCGTGTGCAACACGAAGATATAAAATTACACAAACAGACTTCCGGGTGGAAAATTGTTCACCCCATCATCGCCGATGGTAACCACACCCGAATAAGACTGCTATTAAGCCTACTGAACACACCAATACATAATCAATTACATGATATTGATGAGACGTCATTAGAAAAACTTGGCCTGAAGCCTATAAAAGTAAGCCTACAGCTCAATGAACACATGTTTGCCTTTGGTGATGTTGAGCCCTTGAGTAGGAGGCGTTATGTTTTATATAACAATAACGTTTATCTCATTGATGATCAGGTTAGTCCTTTGCTCAACACCAATGTCACAAGCTTTATTGATAACCGCTTATTACCTGCAACGGCCCAAATCACTAAGATTCAGTTACCTCTATTACTCAATGGTCAGTTAACGGCTTCTACACCGCTAACTGTTACAAAAAGTGATGACCGTTGGAGCAGTAGCCCACCATCTTATTCGGCTGATAAGCTAGCGGCCTTAGTTGCTAGCTGGCAACGAGCCTCTGCATTGCAAGTAAGTCCATCCAACGCCACAGTCGATACCGATATATCTGTCTTACTATGGTTAAAGGATCAACATATTCCAACTGAATTTATGATTAAAATGGATAGTCGAAACCTTTTTATTTTCAACAATAACAAG
>NVRG01000123.1 GCA_002400805.1 Gammaproteobacteria bacterium | reverse complement strand
AACCTTACGCTTTAGATTGCAATTATCGAGAGATGAAGCGATGCGATATTATCAAGGCACTGCCACGAGTGTGGTTGTCAGAGCAGAAAATGGTCAACGGCTACAGTTTCCAGCTGAACATATTCGTCCCTTTATTGATCAACATGGGGTGAATGGTGTGTTTAAAATTAGCTTTGATAATGATAATAAACTGATTGGCTTGAAACGTATTGGTTAAAACTGATCACTCCGTCATCTTATAATCGTGCTTATTTAAGTTTTATCTTTATAAAAAAGTCCGCCGAGGAATAGTATTCCAGCAATTGAAATCCCCATCATTGGAACTGAAATTAACAGTAATGTTAAATTCATAATTGGGTGAGAATCAGAGATAGGGAAGTTGTTTACGTATAAGGATGCCGGCCCCCAAGAAGTGCCTACACCTAAGAGAAATTGCATCAGCCTGCTTTGCGCTTTGCCATCTTGTGACAGCATAAATGGGCCATAACTCTTTTTGTAAAAATATCCGGAGTAGCACCAAGACAAAATAATCATAAAAAAGAGAGTAAATTCGTTCCAGTCTTTATCGAGTATTTCCCCCAAAGTAAAAAAGAGAACTACCATTAACAACAAAATTACTAGTCCGTTGATAAATCCTTTTAAATACATCCTATATCTCTAAGTTGAAAATTACGAAAGCGGTGACATCGGTTTGTTTTTAGCTTGTTTATCATAATGCAATCGAGTGCCTGAATAATAATCCAACCAGCTTTGTTTATCTTTGCCTAACCATTGCCACCAATAACCCATGCCTGCAGGTAGCCACGAAATAATAGCAGCAACAAAACGGATAATAGCTTGTTTCCAAGTGATGTCATGTTGCCGTTGACCAACTAGGTGAACCTTCCATGCTCGCATGCCTAAGGTTTGACCGCCATGCGTCCAAAACCAGCCATAAAAGAAGCCGCTGACAACGAACAGATACAACATAAAAAATGGGTTGTTATTGTTGATGGCTTCTCCACCATTACCCGCGACCGCAACTAAGGTGGCGACSAGTAAAAYGGAGACTAATARCAGTGTGTCATAAGCCATRACACCAAGGTGGCGGAATACGCTGGGTCGGCAGTGCTTTTGTTGGGTTTTGTTCATATATAAATAGTCGTAAATAATTTGGGCTGAGAGTGGCACATAAAGTATCATTAACTCCTTTACTTTTGTTATTTAGGATCAGCATGCTACAAATGATTGGCCGTTCGGCACACTCGGCTTTCCGTTTAGACAAATTACTCACTTCTGTTCAAGCACAACTTAGCACTGTGTTAGAAATTCGGAGTGAATATCGCTACTTCATTGAAATTGAAGGAGAAGGCGAATTATCTGCGGCTGATCAAAAGGTTGTTCAAACTCTGCTTGAAGCTGAACTGCGTGAGTGTGAAGTGGCTGCAGATGAAGCGTTTTTCTTAGTCACACCTCGTCCGGGCACCATCTCACCTTGGTCGAGTAAGGCCACCGATATTGCGCATAACAGTGGTGTGAATAATGTTTTGCGTATCGAACGCGGCATTGCGTTCTTTGTAAAAACGAAAGAAGGTTTGACGGCTGAACAGCGCAAAGCGGTAACTACATTGCTGCATGACCGCATGATCGAAGTGGTCTTCGATTCTGAAGATGAAGCTGATCGTTTGTTTATACATGGTCAATCACGTCCCTTGTTGTCCGTTGATATCATCAACGGTGGCCGAGCAGCGTTGGTTGAAGCGAATAAAACCATGGGTTTGGCTTTAGCAGAAGATGAAATTGACTATTTGGTAGATAACTTCACCGCCTTAGGGCGTAACCCTAATGATATTGAATTGATGATGTTTGCTCAGGCAAACTCTGAGCATTGTCGCCATAAAATCTTTAGTGCGGATTGGATCATTGACGGTAAAGAACAGCCTATTACCTTGTTTAATATGATCCGTAATACTCATGCCTTGAATCCTGAAGGTGTGGTCACCGCTTATAGTGATAATTCATCAGTCATTGAAGGTCCGTCTAGTCAGCGCTTCCATGTTGATATGGCGACTAATGAATATAGTTATGAAGGCGAAGCGCAACATATCTTGATGAAGGTTGAAACCCATAATCACCCAACCGCAATTTCACCTTTCCCCGGTGCAGCAACCGGTGCGGGTGGTGAGATTCGTGATGAAGGCGCAACGGGTCGYGGTTCAAAACCAAAAGCAGGCTTAACGGGTTTTTCTGTTTCAAACCTGAATATTCCGGGTTTTGAACAACCGTGGGAATCAGATTATGGTAAACCCGCRCGTATGGCGTCCGCACAAGAAATTATGCTTGATGGCCCATTAGGCGGCGCGGCATTTAATAATGAATTTGGCCGTCCTAATTTATGTGGTTATTTCCGTACTTATGAAGCATTAGTGCCATCGGCCGATGGTTTTGAAGTACGTGGTTATCACAAACCTATTATGGTTGCTGGTGGTATGGGTAGTATTCGACCACAGCACGTTAAGAAGAATATATTTGATCCGGGTGTACAGCTAATTGTATTAGGTGGACCTGCCATGTTGATTGGTTTGGGTGGCAGTGCTGCTTCCTCAGTCACATCAGGCACCAGTGAAGAAGGTTTGGACTTTGCTTCAGTACAACGCGGTAATCCTGAAATGGAACGTCGTTGTCAGGAAGTCATAGACCGTTGTGTGGCTTTAGATGACCAAAATCCAATTATTGCCATCCATGATGTGGGTGCAGGTGGTTTATCGAATGCCTTCCCTGAATTAGTGAATGATAGTGGTCGCGGTGGTCGCTTTGAATTACGTGTCGTTCCAAATGATGAATCAAGCATGTCACCGATGGAAATTTGGTGTAACGAATCTCAAGAACGTTATGTAATGGGTATTAACCCCGATCGCGTTGAAGAATTTCAGGCGATTTGTGAACGCGAGCGATGCCCTTGGGCGATTGTGGGCGAAACGACTGCAGAGCGACATTTATTAGTGGGTGATGCTGATAATGATAATTCGCCGGTAGATATGCCATTGTCGTTGTTATTGGGCAAGCCGCCAAAAATGTTACGTGATGTTAAACATCAAACATTTAGCAAACCAGAATTAGATTTAACCGGTATTACGGCTGAAGATGCATTAGAGCGAGTATTAAAACTACCGACGGTTGCGAGCAAAAACTTCTTGATCACCATTGGCGATCGAAGCGTGACCGGTTTAGTTGCTCGGGACCAAATGGTTGGACCTTGGCAAGTGCCGGTAGCGGATTGTGCGGTTACCTTAGCCGATCATCATGGTTTTCAAGGTGAAGCGATGGCTATGGGTGAACGTGCACCGTTAGCATTGATTGACGCGCCGGCATCAGGTCGTATGGCTATCGGTGAAGCAATCACTAATATTGCTGCAGCGACGATTGCKAAATTAGGTGATATYAAGTTATCGGCAAACTGGATGGCTGCCTGTGGTCATRCCGGYGAAGATGCYTTGTTATATGACACYGTCCATACAGTGGGTATGGAACTCTGTCCWGCCTTGGGTATTGCTATTCCYGTTGGTAAAGATTCCTTGTCGATGAAAACYGTMTGGCAAGATCGTGAAGAACAAAARTCAGTGACATCACCTTTGTCGYTGATTATWACTGCCTTTGCACCAGTCACGGATGCTGCTAAAACATGCACACCWGAACTTCGYACCGATCAAGGCGACACGGATCTGATTTATATYGATTTAGGTAAAGGYCATAACCGTYTAGCKGCATCGGCATTAGCACAAGTGTATAAACAAGTAGGYCATCATGGTCCTGACCTTGATAACCCAGAAGCCTTGAAGCAGTTTTTTGCTGCGATTCAACAAATGAATCAGGATGAACTATTGTTGGCTTATCACGATCGTAGTGATGGTGGTTTGATTACGACTTTATGTGAAATGGCCTTTGCTGGACATACCGGTTTGAATATTAATCTCAGCGGCTTAGGYGATACCTTRCCGGTGTTATTTAATGAAGAACTCGGTGCGGTAATCCAAGTWCGTCATYGTGATGTGGAAGAYGTAYTMGCCATCYTGCGTGAGCAAGACCTGTCACACMATAGTCATGTTATTGGYAGTTTGCGTRATGATCAGCAGATCAGCATYCATGTAGATGGTGARCAAGTGATTAATCAATCMCGTATYACCTTGCAACGTTTCTGGGCAGAAACRAGCTAYCGYATGCAAGCATTRCGWGATAATCCCGATTGTGCCRARCAAGAGTTTGATGCTTTATTAGATGAGCAAGATCCGGGKTTGCATGCCAACTTAAGTTTTGATGCGTCAGAGCGTGTCGCRGCGTCATTRATYRTTAGTGGYGTCAGACCTAAAGTGGCTATYTTGAGAGAGCAGGGCGTTAATGGTCAGATAGAAATGGCTGCCTCGTTTGAYCATGCKGGYTTTACTGCTGTCGATGTGCACATGAGTGATGTRCTTGAAGGTCGTGTTGATTTAGCGGACTTTAAAGGCTTRGTTGCYTGTGGTGGYTTCTCYTATGGTGATGTKTTAGGYGCGGGTCGTGGTTGGGCAAGYACTATCTTGCACAATGACAAAGCGCGTACACAATTTGCTGATTTCTTTAATCGCGAAGATACCTTTACCTTAGGTGTGTGTAACGGCTGTCAGATGTTATCTCAATTAAAAGAATTGATTCCGGGCAGTGAGCATTGGCCGCGATTTGAACGTAATGTTTCAGAACAATTTGAAGCACGTTTTTCATTAGTTGAGATTGTTGATTCGCCCTCAGTGTTATTACAAGAGATGGCCGGTTCAGTCATGCCAATTGCTGTGGCACATGGTGAAGGACGCGTCGACTTTACTGACATGGGCTCACAACAAGATGCCTTAGTTGCAATGCGTTATGTGGATAACTACGGTAAAGCGACTGAACAATACCCACAAAACCCAAATGGTTCAGTGGACGGTATTACCGCATTAACAACGACTGATGGTCGTGTAACGATTATGATGCCGCATCCAGAGCGTGTGACGCGTACAGTACAACACTCGTGGCACCCAGATGATTGGGGTAAAGACGGCCCTTGGTTACGTTTATTCCACAATGCGAGAAAGTGGGTGGGTTAAGTTTCCAATTTTTGACTGCAATACAAAAAAGCCGCGTTCAATTGAATGCGGCTTTTTTATTTCGTTAATGACACGGTTGCCAGATATTATTTTGCTGGACGTCGTAATAAAACATAAACAGCACCCGTACCACCATCCTCAATCGGTGCCGAGCAAAAGGCGAGCACATCCTCTGTTTGTTGTAACCATGCATTAAGTTTGGTTTTTAATACCGGCTTATGGTGTTTTGAGCCCCAACCTTTGCCATGAATAATGCGAGTACAG
>NVRG01000122.1 GCA_002400805.1 Gammaproteobacteria bacterium | reverse complement strand
GCTCGTGCTGATGCGGGCGCAAAAAATAAAGCCTTACAGGCGATTGCGGATGAAATTCGAACTGCAGCTGCAACGTTAAAACAAGAAAATGCTCGTGATTTAAAAGCAGGGCAGGATAAAGATTTGGATGCTGCACTGTTAGATAGATTGGAATTAACCGATGCACGTATAGAAGCGATGGCTGAAGGGTTAGAGCAGATTGCTGCTTTGCCAGATCCTGTCGGTGAAATTAGCAATATGAATTATCGCCCCAGTGGAATTCAGCTTGGTAAAATGCGCGTGCCTTTAGGTGTTATCGGAATCATTTATGAGTCTAGACCTAATGTCACAGCAGATGCTGCGGGCTTATGTTTGAAATCTGGCAATGCCACCATTTTGCGTGGTGGTAGTGAAGCGATCCATTCGAATCAAGCTATAGCTCAGTGTATTCATCGAGGGCTGCAATTAGCAGGTTTGCCAACAACAGCGGTGCAAGTGGTTGAAACAACGGATCGCGCCGCCGTCGGTCAACTTATTACCATGCCGGAATATGTCGATGTGATCGTGCCTCGTGGCGGTAAAGGACTGATAGAACGCATCAGTAATGAAGCTCGGGTGCCAGTGATTAAACACCTAGATGGGATCTGCCATGTTTATATAGATGCTGCGGCTGATTTAGACATGGCCGAAAACATTGCCTTTAATGCCAAATGTCATCGTTATGGTGTGTGTAATGCTATGGAAACCTTATTGGTAGACCAAGCCGTTGCAGCTGACATTTTGCCTCGTTTAGCCCAACGTTATGCGGTGGAATCAGTTGAATTACGAGGCTGTGAACAAACGCGAGTTATTTTGCCAGAATGTATAGCGGCCACTGACGAAGACTGGGATACAGAATATTTAGCACCGATATTATCTATTCGCGTGGTTGCCGGTATTGATGAAGCGATGGATCATATTCATCAGCATAGTTCAGGCCATACGGAAACAATCGTAACAGAAGATTATGCTCGTTCGCGCCGATTTTTGGCTGAGGTGGATTCTAGCTCGGTCATGGTGAATGCTTCCACGCGTTTTGCTGATGGTTTTGAATATGGATTAGGTGCTGAGATCGGTATTTCAACCGATAAACTCCATGCACGTGGCCCTGTGGGTTTGGAAGGTTTAACCTCGCAAAAATGGATTGTATTAGGTAGCGGCCAAGTGCGAAGTTAATGGTGGCAGCAAAAATAGGTATTTTAGGTGGMACGTTTGACCCCATTCATTTTGGTCACCTTCGACCTGCATTGGATGTCGCAGAACAATTAAAGTTGGATCACRTTCGYTTGATCCCGAGTGCARTACCGCCACATAGAGCACCACCACAGGCAACGGCRCAGCAACGTGTGACGATGTTGCARTTGGCGATTAAAAATAATGATCGTTTTGTGGTGGATGACCGMGAATTACATCGTSAAGGYCCYTCCTACACGGTTGATACKTTAATSAGTCTTCGTCAACAGTTTCCCGAAAGTCCGTTGTATTTATTACTCGGCACCGATGCYTTTGTCGRGATTCAAACCTGGMATAACTGGMCACARTTAATWGAACTTGCTCATATTGTGGTGATGCAGCGGCCMGRTGAAACGATGGTCATGTCRGATGARTTAACGCGCTGGTATCAACAGCATTTAGCCGTCGATACGGMCCAMGARCAACTTGCCGGAGCTGTKTGGCCGGTWGAYGTAACGCAGCTTGCTATTTCAGCGACGGAAATACGGGAAAATATGAGCAAGGGTTTAAGTGCAAMGTTTCTTATGCCTGATGCGGTGATTAACTTGATTGAAATGCTYGGTTTATATTCACNACGAAGTTGAYKAATAATATGGATGATCTGTTTTTTATAACGTCAAAAATAGTGTGGGCTTTTCTGAGCCCAATGAATATCATCATTGCKYTGGTMTGCCTAGCAGCWGTATTACTGTGGTKTAATAAAGTYGCCTTAGCAAAAACRKTGTTAACGTTGTTACTTRTAGTYAAYYTGCCATTATTGGTTTATCCSGTAAGTGACWCGCTGATYTACCCACTTGAGCAGCGRTTTCAAMAACCTGACAKGATGCYGACMGAKGTTGATGGCATTATMRTTCTAGGTGGYGCKGAAGAATTGAAGATATCGGTGAGTTGGCAMCGAGCAGAAGTATCCRGTGCTGCCGATCGKTATATTGCYGCTGCAGAATTAGCWAAYMTCTATCCKGATATTCCKGTTATYTAYACTGGTGGCAGTGGGTTAKTACGSTTTCAAAYGAATGAYGGTACYRGTGYCGATRYAGCRCARACYTTGTTRSTKAATGTGGGTATMGAACAAAGCCGCTTAATCATAGAGTCGCAATCKCGSAATACCYATGAAAACTTYCAACTCATACAMGCTTTATTACCMAAGARAGMAGGTAACTATTTTTTARTCACGTCTGCGTTTCATATGCCRCGCTCAGTAGGCCTTGCGCAACAAAATAATATTAACGTTATTCCYTACCCAGTTGATTATCGYAGYAATAAACCAGCMYTRCGYCAATGGGACATGAATTACCWTGCGCATATGARTGTMYTGGARRTTGCTTGGCGAGAATGGATAGGGCTAACTGTTTATTTCATAACTGGAAAAACARMTGSTTGGCTRCCTAAGYCTGARCKAAGTTGAGTKAACYACANTTNAGCTTTGCAACAAAGACGGCAAGCCTATCTTNAGGGTAAACTATGCTGATTATTGTTTAACGGAGAGCCCAATGCAGGCTGAAGATTTAAAATTGTTGGTGATTGATGCCTTAGAAGATATTAAGGCAGAAGATATTCAAGTCTTGGATGTGCGGACCATGACTGATTTTACCGACTATATGATTATTGCTACAGGTAAGTCTACGCGGCAGGTAAAAGCCTTAGCCAACGAAGTGGTTATTCAGGCAAAGCAAGCGGGTAATCAACCGCTGGGTGTTGAAGGTGAAGATGTCGGTGAATGGGCTTTAGTAGATTTAGGTGACGTGATCGCTCATGTCATGACGCCGCAAATACGTGCCACATACAATCTAGAAAAAGTGTGGAGTGTGCCCGAAACTCCGGAACAGGTATCGGCCGAAAACGAATGAAGTTAAACCTGTTGGCTGTTGGCAATAAAATGCCAACTTGGGTCACTGATGGTTATCAAGAATATGCCAAGCGATTACCGAGAGAATGCAGCCTGATTTTGCATGAAATCTCACCGGCTAAACGAGGAAAAAGTGGTAGCTCAGCACAATGGATGCGCGAGGAAGGAGGTCGTATTCTTGCGGCTATACCTGACAATCACCATGTTATTGCACTAGATGTAAAAGGACAAACATGGAGCACTGAGCAATTGGCCCAGCAAGTGGAAACCTGGCAGGCGGATGGTCGTGATGTCTCCCTATTGGTCGGCGGTCCAGATGGCCTAATGGATGAATGTTTGCAGCGTGCGAATCAACGTTGGTCCTTGTCAGCACTTACCTTACCTCATCCATTAGTTCGAATTATTATGGCTGAACAGCTATACCGAGCATGGACAGTATTGCAAAATCATCCCTATCATCGCGCATGAATTTTCCTAAAGTTTATCTCGCTTCCGGCTCACCGCGACGTCGAGAACTTTTAACTCAAATGGGCGTCGACTTCAGTGTATTATCCGTTGAGGTTGATGAGACCTATTTTGATACTGAAACGCCTCGTGACTATGTTCAACGCGTTGCAATTGCTAAAGCAAAAGCAGGAAGACAAGTATTAACTGGTCAGCAATTAGCACCAGTCATTGGTGCCGACACATCGGTTATCGTCGATAATAAAGTGTTAGGTAAACCCAAAGATAATTCAGATAGCCGCGCTATGTTGCAGTTATTATCCGGTCGGAGTCATCAAGTGTTAACATCCGTTGCGGTAGTGACAGAACTTGAAATTTCTTGTTTGATAAGTAGCAGTACAGTGCATTTTGCTGAATTAAGTGATGACGATATTGCATGGTATATAGCAACTCAAGAAGGTCACGATAAAGCAGGCTCATATGCAGTACAGGGACTGGCAGCTATGTTTATTGAGCAGATCCAGGGCAGTTATTCTGGCATTATGGGGTTACCGTTGAGGGAAACGAGCTTGCTGTTAAAACAGTTAAAAGGATAGGACGTGTAGGATGAGCAGTGAGATTTTAATCAATATAACGCCGAGTGAATCACGGGCGGCCGTGGTTGATAATGGTGTTTTACAGGAAGTTTTTATTGAAAGAACTGAATGTAGAGGACTGGTAGGTAATATCTATAAAGGTAAAGTGTGTCGAGTATTACCCGGCATGCAAGCAGCATTTGTTGAAATAGGTCTTGCGCGCGCGGCATTTTTGCATGCTTCGGATATTTCTATCCCTAAGGGACAGACGGGAGATTTGCAAGAAACACCGACGAAAGTGCCTCCAATCACGACCTTATTACGTGAAGGCCAGGAAATTCTGGTTCAAGTCATCAAAGACCCCTTAGGCAGTAAAGGGGCTCGTTTAACAACTCAGCTATCCGTATCATCACGCTATTTAGTTTATATGCCTGATACTCAAGGTATCGGTGTGTCGCTCAAAATCGACACTGAAGAAGAGCGAGAACGATTGAAAGCATGCTTGTTATCACAACTTGATTCCGATGTGGGCGGTTATATATTACGTACGGCAGCGGAAGGGGTAACTGAAACGGAATTGCTCGCCGACCTGAAATTTTTGCACCGTTTGTGGCAGAAAATAGGTGAACGYAAGTTAGCTGTTAATTGTGGYGAACCTTTACATGAAGAYTTGCCATTAACGCTACGCGCCTTACGCGATTTATTTTCGCCAGAAATTGAACGAATACGYATMGATTCAGCCGAAACGTTTGAGAAAGCGGTAAAGTTTGCTGAAGGTTTTATGCCTGAATGCGCAGCCAGGCTTGAACATTAYACTGCGGCGAGRCCCTTGTTTGATTTGTATAGTGTTGAAGATGAAATCAAGAAAGCGTTAGAGCGGAAAGTATCGCTTAAATCGGGTGGCTATTTGATTTTTGATCAAACTGAAGCAATGACCACAGTAGATGTCAATACCGGTGGCTTTGTCGGCCATAAAAATCTAGAGGAAACCATCTTTAAAACCAACCTGGAGGCCGCGCAGGCGATAGCTCGGCAACTTCAGCTGCGAAATCTAGGTGGCATCATTATTATCGATTTCATTGATATGGAAGAGATTGAACATCGCGAACAAGTCATACGTACTTTAGAAAAAGCCATGTCAGCAGATCGAGCTCGACATAACATTTGTCCGGTATCTGAACTTGGTTTGGTGGAAATGACACGTAAACGAACGCGTGAAAGTCTGGAACATGTACTGTGTGGTACCTGTCCTACTTGTGAAGGACGGGGTTCGATTAAAACAGCTGAGACGGTTTGTTTTGAAATATT
>NVRG01000121.1 GCA_002400805.1 Gammaproteobacteria bacterium | reverse complement strand
TAAAGTAGCACTGAACCAAAAGGGAACCAACACCACAATGGCGACCAACAGGCCAAACCATTTCTGTCTGAAAATTCTTGCCATTGTTGCGGGCATCGCAATATGAGCAAAGCGAAGTATCAATAAAGTCGCTAACAACCAAACGAGTACCGCGAGCACTAACAGTACATCAGGGTTTATATACAGCCATGCCAATATCGCTACTGCAATCAATAAAATAAAACTAATGCTTCGCTGGCGAGTTGAATGAATGCCGACAATAGCAAACCACTCCCAGGCGGCCAGCACTGCAATTCCAGCAATACACCATTGCAAAATATGAGTTGGCAATTTTAAAATAGCTAATACCACTAGAGGTATTAATATTGCCGCAGTAATGAGACGCTGTTTAAGCATCATCCTGCTCCTGAAGTTGTTCTGAGGTTTGACCAAAACGRCGCTCACGCTGAGTAAATGAGGCTATCGCTTGGTCYAGTGCCAWRGCATCAAAATCTGGCCACAAGGTATTGGTAAAAAAGAATTCGGTATAAGCCATCTGCCAMAGCAGGAAATTACTRACACGTTGCTCKCCACCAGTACGAATAAAYAAATCTGGCTCAGGTAAGATGGCTGTAGCAAGAGAATCGKTGATCATTTGTTCAGAAATTGCATCAGCATCGACTTCGCCCGCTTTCACTTTCTTGGCAATCGATTGTACCGCCTGAACAACGTCCCAGCGGCCGCCGTAATTAGCGGCTATGTTAAGCGTTAAACCAGTGTTGTTTTCAGTAAGCAACTGAGATTGCTGAATTTGCTTTTGCAAGCTCGGAGAGAACTTGGTCAAATCACCAATAATGCGTAAGCGAATATTGTTTTTATGCAGTCGTTTTACTTGTTGTTTGAGGGCTAAATTAAACAGCTCCATCAGCAAGGTAACTTCTTTGCTGGGTCGTCGCCAGTTTTCGCTGCTAAAAGCAAATAAACTGAGTACTTTTACATCGAGTTCGATGCAATGTTTAACAATGGATTCTACTGCCTTCACCCCTGCTCTATGGCCCATAAATCTGGGCTGATGCTGTTGTTTTGCCCAACGTCCATTACCATCCATGATGATTGCAATGTGCTGTGGGACTGGGCGAGATTCCTCGGTCATGTACTATTCTAATTAATTAGGTATTGAACACTAGACTTCCATTAAGTCTGTTTCTTTTTCAGTTAACACTTTTTCTACTTGCTTGATAACTGAATCAGTTAATTTTTGTACTACTTCCTCTGCACCACGCTGTTCATCTTCAGAGATTTCTTTTTCTTTTAATAACTCTTTTAACGTACTGTTAGCGTCACGACGGATATTACGAACMGCTACACGGGCACCTTCAGCTTCAGATTTAGCCACTTTAACCAAATCTCTGCGACGYTCTTCCGTAAGTGGMGGAATTGGAATACGAATCGTCATGCCCGCACTATGTGGGTTAACACCCAARTCAGAYGTCATGATCGCTTTTTCGATAACCGATAACATTGGCTTTTCCCATGGGGTAACGGTCAAAGTACGCGCATCKTCTATACCCACATTGGCCACTTGACTTAACRCCACATCAGAGCCGTAGTATGGAACCWTCACATGATCCAATAARCTAGTATGTGCTCGCCCAGCACGAATTTTAGCCATTGAGGTACCCAAAGCGGCAACAGTTTTTTGCATCCGTTCTGCTGCATCTTTTTTAATATCTTCAATCATGTCCAGTCCTATCTCACCAACGTGCCAATATCCTCACCATAAATAATCTTGGTGAGATTGCCTTTTTTATGTACATTAAATACCCGCAAAGGCATGTTTTGCTCCTGACACATAACTACCGCCGTTGTGTCCATCACCCCTAAACGCTTATTAATCACTTCATCATACGTCAGTTCAGAATAGAGAGTAGCATCTGGATCTTTACGTGGATCAGCGCTGTATACCCCATCAACCTGTGTAGCTTTTAGTATAAGTTCTGCACCAATTTCAACGGCACGTAGACTTGCTGCAGAATCTGTAGTGAAAAATGGATTACCAGTACCCGCGGCAAAAATAACGACCCGACCTTTTTCTAAATGACGAATCGCTCGGCGCCGTAAATAGTCTTCACATACTTCATCAATACGGATTGCTGACATCACGCGACAGAATGTGCCTTGCTGCTCTAATGCATCTTGCAATGCTAAGGCATTAAGAACGGTCGCTAACATGCCCATGTGATCGGCACTCACACGCTCCATTCCACTTGCAGCCAAACCTGCCCCACGGAATATATTGCCACCGCCAATGACAATTCCGAGCTCAACGCCTTGGGCATTGAGCTCGGAAATTTCTTTAGCAAAACGGGTGATCACCTCGGGTTGAATGCCATAATCAGCATCGCCCATCAACGCTTCCCCACTTAACTTTAGCAGTACACGTTTATAAATTGGTTGACTTCCCGTTTCTGTCATTGCTTAGTTTCCTCTCGCTTGCGCCATTACTTCTTCAGCAAAGTTATCTTCTTTCTTCTCGATACCTTCACCTACTTCAAAGCACTCAAATGCATCAACTGTCGCACTTGCTTGCTTAAGCAGTTTTTCAATAGTGACATCAGGGTCTTTTACGAATGCTTGACCTAATAAGCTAATTTCGTTGACGAATTTCTTCATCCGACCTTCAACCATTTTTTCAATAATGGCTTCAGGTTTACCGCTATCTTTTGCCTGTGTCGCTACGATATCACGCTCTTTTTCCAACAATTCAGCCGGAAGATCTGCGCCAGAGATAGCTTGTGGACGACTAGCAGCAACATGCATAGCAATGTCTTTAGCCAACGCAACGTCACCACCAGTCAATTTAACCATCGTACCGATACGATCRCCATGACGGTATGAGCCAATCACTCCGTCATCTGTCGCCAATAAAGCAAAACGACGCACTAAAATATTCTCACCAATTTTAGCCACCAATGCTTGACGCACCGTTTCAACGCTGTCACCAGCATCGTTTAATGGCAAGGCCATCAACGCTTCAAGACTCTGTGGTTTAGCCGCCAAGACTGCTTTCGATAGGTTATCAACAAACGTAATAAAATCTTCTGCTTTTGCAACGAAATCAGTTTCAGAATTAATTTCCAACATCACCGCTTGTTTGCCATCAGCGCTAGTTTCAATCGCGATAATACCTTCTGCTGCAATGCGATCGGATTTTTTATCGGCTTTTGCCAAACCAGATTTACGCATTGCTTCGATTGCAACATCGATATCACCATTAGATTCTACTAATGCTTTTTTACATTCCATCATGCCTGAGCCAGTGCGCTGACGTAGCTCTTTTACTAATGCTGCTGTAATTGCCATTTTTCTACCCTTCATTCATTTTTCTATGACGGCCGAATCAATCATTATTCAAGCCACACATACAACACAGGCCCGCTTAGTCAGCGAGCCTGCTTTTACATTATTTGATCGAGTTACTCAGCAGCAGCGTCTGTGCTTTCTGCAGTAACTTCAACCAACTCTTCACTCGCATCACCCGTCGCAGCTGACGCACGACCTTCAAGAACAGCATCAGCCATGCTTGATGTGTACAGCTTGATGGCGCGCATAGAATCATCATTACCAGGGATTATATAATCCACGCCGTCAGGATTACTGTTTGAATCCACAACGGCAATAACAGGAATGCCTAAGTTATTGGCTTCTTTGATTGCGATACTTTCATGTTCAACATCAATAATGAACAAAGCATCAGGCAAACCACCCATTTTTCTGATACCACCAATGCTTTTTTCTAATTTTTCTTGCTCACGAGTCAAGTTTAAAACTTCTTTCTTTTTCAAACCTTCTAGTTTGCCAGCATCCATCATAGTTTGGATCGCTTCCAAACGCTTGATTGATTGGCGAACAGTTTGATAGTTCGTCAACATACCACCTAACCAGCGACGATTAACATAAGGCATGCCAGCACGTTCTGCTTCTTCGCGAATAGAATCTTGTGCCGCGCGTTTCGTGCCTACAAATAAAATGCGTCCTTTTTTAGAGGCTAATTTACCAGCAAAATTCAACGCATCGTTGAACATTGGCAAGCTGTGCTCTAAGTTAATGATATGGATATTGTTACGTTTACCAAAGATATATGGACCCATTTTTGGATTCCAATAACGTGTTTGGTGACCGAAGTGAACGCCTGCTTCTAGCATTTGGCGCATTGTTGTTTTAGCCATTTTTATACCTATAATTTAAGTTGGGGTTAATCCTCCACGTACCCCAGACCTCGACTAAACTTAAGTTGTGACCAAAGTTAGCACCCCGATATCTGTGTCGGCACATGTGTGATATTTGCCTTGATAAGGCGCGCATATTATTTCATATTTTCACACTAAAAACAAAGTTAACGCTACCAGTCTATCTTTATCTTATTATCAGTAACTGGTTGTTTAGCTTAAATTCCGGCAAACTGTCACACATCTAGTTACCTACTTCATCATCAGGGATCTGAAATTCCAATGGCAGTCAGCATAAAAACAGCAGCAGAAATCGAAAAAATGCGTATCGCCGGCAAGCTGGCCGCAGAGGTGCTCACTATGATCGAGCCCCATGTCAAAGCTGGCATAACAACAGATGAGCTTAATACCATCTGCCATGATTATATCGTAAATGTGCAGCAGGCTATTCCTGCTCCGCTAAATTACCACGGTTTTCCGAAATCAATTTGCACCTCAGTTAATCACGTGATCTGCCACGGTATTCCTGGCAACAAAAAACTCAAAGACGGCGACATTATTAATATCGATATCACCGTCATCAAAGATCAATATCACGGTGATACCAGTAAAATGTTTCCTGTCGGCAAGACATCCATCTTAGCTGAACGTCTTACTAACGTCTGCCGTGAATCGATGTTAATCGGTATCGCGATGGTCAAACCAGGTATTCAATTAGGTGATATCGGTCATGCTATTCAAAAACATGCTGAAAAACAGAATTTCTCTGTGGTTCGGGAATATTGTGGTCATGGCATTGGCAAGGTATTTCATGAAGACCCACAAGTGCTTCATTATGGCTCACCGGGCACCGGGCTAACACTTGAAGCGGGAATGACATTTACTATTGAGCCGATGATTAATGCGGGTAAACGTGACATCAAACAATTACCGGATAACTGGACCGTGGTCACCAAAGATCGCTCTTTATCTGCACAGTGGGAACATACTCTTTTAGTCACTGACGATGGCCATGAAATCCTGACCTTGCGTGACGATGAAGTAATTTAATTTATGTCTACATTAGCCAGCTCTTCGATTTGGCAAATCGGTGATAACCACGTTCCAACTGCAGGTTCAACTGACAGTCATTTCTTTCGTAAGGCGCTAGAGCAAGGTCAAATCCATCTGCAAACCTTATTTGCACAAGATGCCGATATCGTCGAACTTGTACAACAACGGGCTCTATTTGTTGATGAAGTACTCC
>NVRG01000120.1 GCA_002400805.1 Gammaproteobacteria bacterium | reverse complement strand
GGAAATGCATTACTGTTAAGCCAATGAAATCGTAGTGATTCTGGTATGATCACATAATTTTCCAGCGATACCTCCCGACATGGCCAGTGATAGTTTTTCCCAGCTTAAAATTTCTGACGCTCAAATAAAAAACCTTGAGTCCTTAGGTTATACGAAAATGACGCCGATTCAGGCGCAGAGTATCCCTCATGTGTTACAGGGTAAGGATCTGATCGCCAAGGCAAAAACAGGCAGTGGTAAGACTGCTGCGTTTGGTGTTGGTTTGCTAAATAAAATCAATCCACGTTTTTTTGGTGTGCAAGCATTGGTATTGTGCCCAACCCGTGAGTTGGCCGATCAAGTAGGTAAAGAAATCCGCAGGTTAGCCCGCAGCGTACCTAATATTAAATTAGTTTTATTGTGTGGCGGCAAGCCATTTGGCCCTCAAGTGGGATCACTTGAACATGGCGCACATATTGTTGTTGGTACGCCAGGCCGTATTCAAGATCATTTGCGTAAAAATACCTTAACGTTGGATGGTTTAAAAACYTTGGTATTGGATGAAGCTGATCGYATGTTAGATATGGGCTTTTCTGAGGTGATGGACGATATCATYTCGCAAACACCAAAATCTCGMCAAACCTTATTATTYTCAGCTACTTACCCSGATAGYATTGRTAAAATGAGTCATTCGATTCAAAAAAATCCGATCTCGGTMACGGTGGAGTCTGAACATAAAACGGATGTCATTGAGCAAATGTTTTATGAAGYKAAAAAACATGARCGCAATRATACTTTGCTGGCTATCTTTGAGCATTACCAACCTGAGACAACCATCGTCTTTTGTCATACCAAAAAACAATGTGATGARGTGGCGAGCTTCTTACAAGAAMACCGTATTGCAGCCTTAGCSATTCATGGTGAYTTGGACCAGCGTGAACGMGATCAAGTMTTAGTGCGWTTTTCCAATAAYAGTTGTTCGGTGYTRGTTGCTACTGATGTKGCTGCACGCGGTTTGGATATTAAATCACTGCAAGCGGTCATTAATTATGAACTGCCACGCGACCCTGAAATCTATGTGCACAGAATAGGCCGTACGGGACGTGCTGGAGAAAAAGGTCATGCCTTAAGCATTTTCACCGCATCTGAACAAAACCGTGTTAATGCGATAGAGACTTATCAGAAAAAGCCCTGCCGTTGTGATGTCTATGAATCATTAGATCGTGATCCTGGTTTCAGCTTACAAGCCCCCATGGTGACGATACAGCTCGACTCTGGACGAAAAAACAAAGTCAGACCGGGTGATATTTTAGGTGCGTTAACCGGTGATGCTGGGTTAGCAAGCAGTGATATTGGCAAGATCGATATTTTTGATATGTCGAGTTATGTGGCCGTTGAGCGAACTGCATTACGCCAAGCGATGAATTATTTGGCACAAGGCAAAGTAAAAGGGCGTACTATTCGCGCTCGTCAAATTCGATAACAGTAATAATTAAGAGGCGCGAAAAGTTTGTCAGAAACACTATTTTCAATTGGACAACGTTGGGTAAGTAATAGCGAAGCAGAGCTTGGACTTGGTTTGATTAAGGAGATGTCAGGGCGTCGTATTGAAGTGCTATTCCCAGCAGTAGGTGAACAACGTACCTATGCCGCAGATATTGCGCCATTAAGCCGCGTTATTTATCCGGTCGGTGATACCGTTAGTACCAACGAAGATCGTGTTTTTACTATCTCTGAAAGGCATGAGTTTAATGAATGTTATGTCTATCAAGGTTTAGATGAAGCGGGGGAGGAGGTCAGTATTCATGAAATGGACCTCAACAGCCATGTACAGTTTAGTCAGCCTCAAGACCGTTTATTTGCCGGCCAAGTTGATAAAAATAGTCAGTTTGAATTACGCATGGCCACACTGGGACACCAACATCGACTGCAACAATCGCCGGTCTTTGGTTTAACCGGTGCACGCGTTCAACCTTTACCGCATCAGATGTATATTGCCAATCAGGTTGCACAACGATACGCACCACGGGTATTACTGGCTGATGAAGTTGGTTTAGGAAAAACGATAGAGGCTGGGTTGATTTTGCATCAACAATTGATTACTGGCCGCGCTAACCGAGCAATCATTATTGTGCCGGATAGTCTAGTTCATCAATGGCTGGTTGAAATGTTAAGACGTTTTAATCTGCAATTTACCATTATGGATGAAGAGCGCCATGCTGCTATCGTAGAGAGTGATGAAGGTAATCCCTTTGAAAGTGCCCAATTAATTTTATGTAGTCTGTCCTCGTTGACCGAACATCCCGCTATTTATGCTGATGCATTAGCCGCGAGTTGGGATTTGATGATTGTTGATGAAGCGCATCATTTGCAATGGAATGAACAGCAAGCCAGTAAAGCATACCTTGCCATTGAGGGATTAGCGCGCAAAGTTCACGGACTATTATTGTTAACCGCTACACCTGAGCAATTAGGTGTGGAAAGCCATTTTGCCCGCTTACGTCTTTTGGATCCGGATCGCTATCATGATTTGGTAAAATTCAAGCAGGAAGAAACCAATTATCAACCGGTCAGTGAATTAGTCGAACATTTATTAGCTGACGATGCCCAACAACACATCCAGAGTGATAAAGCCATACAACAGGCCGTGATTGACTATCTGGGCCAAGCGATGTTGGATGCGTTATCTCAAGCAGAAGACTTTGTTGAAATACAACAAAAGGCGATTACTGATTTATTAGACCATCATGGAACAGGACGTATTTTATTTAGAAATACCCGTGATGTTGTCAGCGGCTTCCCTGATCGTATATTACATACATATCCACTAGCGGCGCCAGACGAACTGGCTGATAAGGCCGTTGATGCCACGCCGATGGAGCTGCTCCAAGCTGAACGGTTACTTGGCGAGTCATGGTTAGATGATGATCCTCGTGTTACTTGGCTAGCAGACTGGTTAAAACAACATCGCCAAGACAAAATTTTAGTGATCTGTGCCCAAGCAGAAACGGCCCAAGATTTAGAAACATACCTACGTATTAAACACGCGAGTCGCAGTTCCGTGTTCCATGAAGGTTTGAGTTTAGTTAATCGTGATCGAGCTGCAGCCTATTTTGCTGATGACGAAGATGGCGCTCAAGTATTGATTTGTTCTGAAATTGGCAGTGAAGGGCGTAACTTCCAGTTTTCACATCATTTAGTTTTATTTGATTTACCACTTAATCCAGACTTATTAGAACAACGTATTGGTCGTTTGGATCGCATTGGCCAACATCACAACGTCAACATTCATGTGCCTTATTATCAAGATACAGCCCAGCATGTATTGCTCGATTGGTATCACCAAGGCATGAATGCCTTTGAGCGTGTTTTTCCTGCCGGCGGCACCATCTATCAAGCAAGTGAAGAGCAATTGATAAAGTGCCTAGCTGAACCAGAAAACAATAAAGAAAAATTGGTTTTAATTAAAGAAACTCAGCTACTTACAGAGCAAACCTTAACGAAGCTTCAGCAAGGTCGTGATAAATTGTTAGAGCTTAATTCCTGTAATCAAACAATCGCGACTGAGATTGTGGCTGAGCTTGAAGTGACCAGTGATGCACGTGGTCTAACTAATTATATGGATAAGATTTTTGATGCGTTTGGTGTCGAGCAACAAACACACAGTGTCGATAGCATCATCATCGAACCTGGCACACATATGCTTTACCACCATTTTCCAGCTTTACCAGAAGATGGCATTACGGCTACATTCCATCGGCACAAAGCCTTAGTACGAGAAGATATGACCTTCCTATCGTGGGAGCATCCTATGGTACTGGGCGCCATGGATATGGTCATTAACGGTGACTTTGGTAATAGTGCTTTTTGTACCTTAGCGACCGCTCAATTGCCAGCCGGTACATTATTACTTGAAGCCGTATTTAGAATGCATTGTTCTGCACCACGTGCATTGCAGGCTGATCGCTATTTAAATGAATCGTATGTGCGTATAGTTGTTGATGACAAAGGCCGCAACCTTAATCAACTGCTGGATGAACAGAGTTTTAGTGAGCAAGCAGGTCGAATACCAAGAACAACGGCTCAAGAATTAATTCGACATGCAAGAAGTTCGATTTCGTCCTTAGTGGAGTCAGCTAAGGATGCCGCATTAACCAAGCAAGCAGAGATAATTGCCAGTGCCGTTGATACGATGAATCAACAACTTAGTAGTGAGCTACAACGTCTACAGGCTTTGGCAAAAGTTAATCCAAACATTCGCCAACAGGAGATTGACTATATGGTTGAATCTCAGCAATTATTAGCTGGCTATCTGCAAACAGCTCAATTAACGATGGATGCAGTAAGGGTTGCTATTGTTACGGAACCTTCATAACAAACGATAGTCTGAGGAAGGTTGATTTTACGGTTTATCGTGCGCTGGGAGCATTTTTTTTGATTAAACGAGTTGTCTTACCTTTCGTAATTTTAGCCATTGCGATAATGGTGTTTATGGGCTTAAAAAATAGCAAGCCCGAGCATAAGGTGATGGAGAAAACCGAGAAAATATGGCGTGTTGATACTCTCCCAGTAACGTTTCAACAACGTGCACCTGAGATCACTATTTATGGCCGTGTTGAAACACCGAGAGTCGCCACCTTAACCTCGGCACTGATTGCTGATGTCATTAAGGTTAATGTATTAGAGGGAACGGAAGTCAATAGTGGCGACGTATTGGTTGAGCTGGATAATACCGATGCCTATCTTCTACTCGAGCAACGTCAGGCTGAATTGGCAGAAATCAGTGCCATGATTAGCAGTGAAAATGTACGTTTCAAGCGCGATCAAAACTTACTCGAAAATGAAAAGAAACTGTTGCAGTTAGCGGATAATGCGGTGGTTCGAGCGAAGAAATTAGAAAAGGCACGACTGGCATCTCAAGCCACCTTAGATAATGCTTATGCTGCCAAACAACGACAATATTTAACGTTAAAACAATTGGAGCATGAGATTGCAGAACACCCTGCAAGATTGGCTCAATTACATGCGCGAAAAAAACGTGCACAAGCTTTATTGTCACTAGCTCGAGTCGATCTTGAACGTTGTCATATTAAAGCACCGTTCACTGGCCGTATCTCCCAACTGGAAATTACGATCGGTGATCGCGTTCGTGAAGGTGATAATTTATTATCCATTTATGATTTGACTAATTTAGAGGTCAGAGCACAACTGCCGGGCCGTTATCTCACTCAGTTACGAACTATGATGGAAAATAAACAAGCGCTCATGGCTACAGCTGACATCGATGGCAGTAAGTTCGAGTTTACCTTAGATCGGTTTTCAGGCGAAGTGCGCCCAGATAGCGGTGGCATTGATGGTTTATTCCGATTGACCGGAAATAGTCAGGCTTTAGCTTTAGGCACTTTTGTAGAGTTACGCTTGAAACTGGCAGAACAAGATCAGTTGGTTGAATTGCCCTATAACGCCTTGTATGAACTTAATCGTGTTTACTTGCT
>NVRG01000119.1 GCA_002400805.1 Gammaproteobacteria bacterium | reverse complement strand
TTTACATCGAATTCATCACTCTCTGATCTCGATAACGAGAGCTGAATATGTTTCAATATATTCATGCCCGACAGAGTTCCTAGCGTTAAATAAAAAGCCCAGATGTGATTACATCTGGGCTTGATTATTATTTCACTGTTGTATGGTGGACTTCAGCTACACCTGGGTGGCCTGGATAATTTAATTGTAATACTCGGAGTGCATCTTCCGATAATTCATCGAGTTCGAGCACTTTGTACGCCTTAGCCATCATCAATAAAGCTTCAGGCATTGCCGGTGTGCGGGGATAATTCTCAACCACATATTTGCCACGATTAGCGGCGGCTATATAAGCGCCYCGACGCATATAGTAATGAGCAACATTCACTTCGTGTTGTGCYAAGCGATTACGCAAGTAAACTATCCGYTGAGCGGCATCTTCACTGTAGCTGCTTGTAGGATAGCGGKTAACCAATGTTGTGAAGTCTYTAAGAGCATAACGAGCAGCRCCKGGRTCACGTTGWGATTCATCACGGGGAATATATTTTTCGACCAGCCCAATATCTTTATTGAAGTTAATTAAACCGCGTAAGTAAATGGCGTAATCCATATTCGGATTAAGTGGGTACACACGCATAAACCTGTCAATGGTCGCTAATGCACTCTCTGGTTCATCATCTTTATAATGGGCGTATGCCGATTCTAGTAACGCTTGTTGCGCATAATCACCAAAGGGGAAACGGGCTTCTAGCTGGGTATAATATTGTAAAGCGGTATGGTAATCAGCGGCATTCAAGGCTGCTTTAGCTTCAGAGTAGATGCGCTCTACAGTCCAAGCTTCTTCAGCTACCACTTCTTCGGTTTCGAAATAAGAGCAGCCGGACAGAACAGCGAGACTAATAATTAAAGGTAGGTAATATTTTTTCATGAGGAGTAGGTTACCTAGCTGTTGCTTGTTGGTAAAGGCAGATTTAAGTTTTCCCTGATTTTCTGGCGATGCAGATGAATCAATAATCCATGTACAATGCTGTTTATATAGTTAATTAAGGCCGAATTAATCCATGCTTCGTTTTGTTTATCTCATTATTGCAACGTTGATTACACCATCATTATTCGCCACCACATTTGATCTGGCCGATGAAAATACTCGGATAGTTGGTCATAATATAATCGTCTATAGTCATGAGGAAGATACCTTGTTGGATATCGCTCGCCGCTTTGATTTAGGCTATAACGAAATTGTTAATGCGAACCCAAACTTAGACCCATGGTTACCCGGTGAAGGGAAGAAAGTCTTAGTGCCCAACCGGTTTATCCTGCCAGATACAGCAAAGAAAGGCATCGTTATTAATTTAGCAGAAATGCGCTTGTATTATTATCCGGTACGAAAAAAAGGCCAGCCTCAGCAAGTTATTACCCATCCTCTGGGTGTAGGCCGTGAGGGCTGGACGACACCCTTGGGTAAAACGCGAATTATTCAGAAAAAGAAAGATCCTACATGGACACCGCCAGCCTCCATCCATGCCGAACATATAGCAAAGGGTGATCCCTTACCCAAAGTAGTGCCTGCAGGACCGGATAATCCTCTCGGTGCTTATGCAATGCGTTTAGCGATGCCAGGTTATTTACTTCATGGTACCAATCGACCTTATGGCGTAGGTTTAAGGGTGAGTCACGGTTGTATTCGATTGTTTCCAGAAGATATTGAGCATCTATTTGGCATTGTACCGGTGAATACGCCTGTTGAGATTTTGTATCAACCTTATAAAGCAGCATTACATGACAACGTACTTTATATAGAAGCGCATGAAATACAGAAGGATATTGATAGTCGTGAAGGTAATAATATGACACCAATGGTCGCTGCAATTTTAAACGCTCAAGATCGTATGTTGTCTGATGATGATTGGCCATTTGCTGAAGACGTAGTCCGTCAACATCACGGTGTCGTAACAAAAATTAATCAACCAGAGACCGATTTTGTTGAAGACGTTTGGTTTGTCCATGGTGGCGTTAACCAAGAAGCCAGAAGTAAAATGACACAGGCGTTAACCACCTTAAATTCTGGCGATTATTTCTGGCCGATACAGGGCGGTGCGATAGGTGAAGTACTAGTTGGTCCATTTGATGATGAACAACAGGCGGAGCAGATGGCACGAGAAGTAAATAGATTAACTGATATGCCGATATGGACAGTGAAAGTGTCCAGTGATGCTTTATAACATAAATATTGCAGGCATAAAAAAGCCGGGATTATAATCCCGGCTTGTTTATAGGTGAAGGTTTTACTTGCTCATCGCTTTTTCGAACATACGGTCGATTTTTGCGCAGCATTCATCAACTGAACTCTGTGCACTAGTGGCAGTATCTTGAGCTGCGCGGGCAGCCGTTTCAGCATCATTTGCTGTACGTGTTGCTGTATCCGCCGAGCTTTGAGCGCTACGAGCAGCCGATAATGCAGCGTCTGCTGAAGATTGTGCCGCTTCAACTGATGCCTTAAGCGCGTCCATTTCTACCGTGTTAGCACAAGCTGTTAATAAGACTAAAGGCAAAATAACAGCGCCTAGTTTAGTTAATGATTTCATCAAATTCTCCTGAGTGATAAATATAAATTTTAGCGGATCCACTACATTGCTAAAGGCAATATACAGGGTGAGGCTATCAGGAAATAATTACGCTGTCCAACCTTGAAAATCAGGAACTGCTAAATAGTGCAATTAGTTGTTATAATTGTTCGATTAAATCGCCGTGATGATAAATCATCACCAAATTAATGGTAGAAACAAACTTGTTTTTACTTGCTCTGGAAAAATTTGTCTATGCACCCATTGCTGAATATTGCCATTCGGGCAGCCCGTAGCGCGGGCAACGTTATTATTCGTTCTATACAACATGTTGAACATTTAGATGTAACAACAAAGGGACGCAATGATTTTGTTTCTGATGTTGACCGTTTAGCTGAGCGCGAAATTATTAACGCTATTACCAAAGCCTATCCTGACCATGCCATTATGGCGGAAGAATCCGGTAATAGTGGTGATAGTGATACGGTATGGATCATCGATCCATTAGATGGCACTACTAACTTTTTGCATGGCTTCCCTCATTATTGTGTCTCAATTGCCGTTATGGTTCGCGGTAAAATAGAACACGGGGTTGTTTATGACCCTTTGCGCGAGGAGCTTTTCACTGCGAGTCGTGGTGACGGTGCACAATTAAATGATCGTCGTTTACGCGTTGCTAAACGCAAAGAGTTGGCTAATAGCTTGTTAGCGACAGGCTTCCCGTTTAAAAATCCACAACATTTACCCGCTTTTTTAGCGACCTTTACTAGTTTGTTTAACCAAGTTGCTGATGTGCGTCGTACAGGTTCTGCTGCCTTAGACTTGGCTTATGTAGCTGCGGGACGATTAGATGGGTATTGGGAAATTGGCTTGGAAAAATGGGATCTGGCTGCCGGTGCCTTATTGATTGAAGAAGCGGGTGGTGTGATCAGCGATTTTGTTGGTGGTGATAATTACATTAATAGCGGTAATGTAGTGGTCGGTAACTTACACGTGCAGAAACAGATGCTTGACGGTATCACGCCTCATTTGACAGACGAGTTAAAAAAATAGCGCCGTAATGGCATCTTTTCGGAATGTGTATATCGATTTACACATGAGCAGAAACACAAAAAAGAAAGTGAAAAATGACTAGAGAAATCAGTAAATTACGAAATATCGCCATTATTGCCCATGTCGATCATGGCAAGACCACATTGGTTGATCAATTATTACGTCAATCCGGCACATTCAGTGAGCATGAAGAGCTGCAAGAACGTGTGATGGATTCTAATGATTTAGAACGTGAGCGTGGCATTACCATTTTGTCTAAAAATACGGCAGTAAAATGGAATGATTATCATATCAATATCGTAGATACCCCCGGCCATGCCGATTTTGGAGGCGAGGTTGAACGTGTTTTATCGATGGTCGATTCGGTACTGTTGTTAGTGGATTCATCTGAAGGTCCTATGCCGCAAACGCGCTTCGTAACTCAAAAAGCATTAGCTTTAGGTTTAAAGCCCATCGTTGTTATTAACAAAATTGATAAACCAAGCGCACGTCCAGGTTGGGTACTTGATCAAACATTTGATTTATTCGCAAATCTTGATGCAACCGATGAGCAGTTAGATTTTGATGTTATATATGCATCAGGTCTAAATGGTTTCGCTGGCTTGGAAGATGATGTGCGCTCTGGCGACATGACACCATTATTCCAAATGGTGGTAGATAAAGTAAAAGCACCTGACGTTGACACTGACGGGCCTTTTCGTATGCAAGTATCTTCATTAGATTACAACAGCTATGTTGGTGTTATTGGTGTAGGGCGTATTGAACGCGGTACCGTCAAAACCAATACACCGGTGACGATAATTGATACCGAAGGTAAAACTCGAAATGGCCGTGTTTTAAAAGTCATGGGTTTTCTGGGCTTAAAGCGTGAAGAAATTGAATCTGCTCAAGCTGGTGATATTATTGCCTTTACGGGTATAGATTCACTTAATATCTCGGATACTATATGTGATCCAACGGCAGTTGAAGCGTTGCCTCCATTATCTGTTGATGAACCAACAGTGACAATGACTTTTCAAGTTAATAACTCACCGATGGCGGGTCAAGAAGGTAAGTTTGTTACAACACGTCAAATCAAAGAGCGTCTAGATCGTGAATTGATTCATAACGTGGCATTAAAAGTTGAGCAATTGGTTACTGATCCAGATAAATTTAAAGTATCAGGTCGTGGTGAATTACATTTATCAGTATTGATTGAAAATATGCGCCGTGAAGGCTTCGAGATGGGTGTTTCTCGTCCGGAAGTTATCATACGTGAAGTTGATGGCGTAAAAGAAGAACCTTATGAAGCAGTAACCGCTGATGTAGAAGATACTCATCAAGGTACTATTATGGAAAAATTAGGTGAACGTGGTGCCCAATTAGCCGATATGGTTCCAGATGGTAAAGGTCGTGTCCGTCTTGATTTCATTATTCCGTCACGTGGTTTGATTGGCTTCCGTACTGAGTTCTTAACTGCTACCCAAGGTACAGGTTTGATCTTTAGTGTGTTTGATCATTATGCGCCGGTTAAAGTGGGTGACTTTGGTAAACGTAATAATGGTGTATTGATTGCCAATGGTCTTGGTAAAGCGGTTGCTTTCTCAATTTTCAATTTACAAGAACGAGGCCGTATGTTTATCGGCCACAATGATGATGTCTATGAAGGTATGGTCATTGGTATTCATTCTCGAGATAATGATTTAGTTGTTAACCCGTTAAAAGGTAAGCAATTGACGAATGTTCGTGCGTCGGGTACAGATGAAGCGATTAACTTAACGCCACCCATTAGAATGAGTTTAGAGCAGGCGCTTGAGTTTATTGGTGAAGATGAATTATTAGAAGTGACACCAACATCATTACGTGTGCGTAAAAAGTTCTTACTGGAGCATGAGCGTAAACGTGCTTCTCGTGGCTAATGGCCAAACATGAAATAAGTGAAAAAGGGTATCCTGTTCAGGCTACCCTTTTTTTTGAG
>NVRG01000118.1 GCA_002400805.1 Gammaproteobacteria bacterium | reverse complement strand
GTCGGTTGGGTGGTGAAAAAGGCGATGTGCCTATCTTGGCAATCACCGCATTTGATGATGTCGCACGAAGAATTGAATTATTTTATTTAGGCATCAGTGACTATGTCATCAAGCCAATTTTAGAAGAAGAATTACTTGCTCGTGTGCGTCACCTGATAAAAGGACAACAATTCTACGTAGAATCCTTACGACAAAAACAAAAGGCCGAAATAGCTGATCTTGCTAAATTAGAATTCATTGCCAATATGAACCATGAATTGCACACCCCCATGAATACCATTCTAGGTTTTTCAACACGGATAATGGACGATAGTGCAGACAATTTAACTGTTGATCAGAAAGAATATATACAGGAAATTAAACAGGCCAGCGAACACGTGCTTGAGTTGGTTGATGACATTACCAATATTTCTAAAATCGAAGCAGGCATTGTCGATATCAATATCAAAGAAGAACATTTAAGTCCTATTGTTGAAACCTCGGTCAATCAACTTATGCCTTTAGCAAGTAAATATAATATCGACATACAGCCCTATACCATTCCAGATTCCCTCCAAGTTAAAGTCGACCCACTTCGCCTACATCAAGTATTAATACATTTGCTCTCAAATGCCATTAAATACAATAAAAAAAAGGGTTCCATACAAATCTTATGCAAGTCTTTAGCTAATGGTTCTGTCCGTCTAAGCATTAAAGATACAGGGGATGGTCTCAACGAGGCTGAACAAAAGAACTTATTTCAACCCTTTAACCGACTGGAGCATGGCTCAGAAATTGAGGGTACTGGCTTAGGATTAGTCATCAGTAATCGGTTTATGAAACTGATGAATGGTAAAATTGATTTCAAAAGCAGCAAAGGTCAAGGTTCCACATTTTGGATAGAAATGCCAAGTGCCTGACTAATACTTTAATCTATAAACTGAGATAACACTGATTTAATGAAAATATGGGTCGATGCAGATGCCTGTCCTGTGGTCATCAAAGAGATATTATTTAGAGCAGCAGAACGCACAGAAATTCACGTTACGCTTATCGCCAATCATGGTTTACGGATACCCCCTTCACAATACATTTCATTTGTTCAAGTTACATCCGGCTTTGATGTGGCCGATGATGAAATTGTAAAAAGAGTTGATGACGGAGACCTCGTTATCACCAGTGATATACCGCTTGCAGCTGAAGTGATTGAAAAAGGTGGAATAGCTCTGAGTCCTCGTGGCGAATTATATTCACCAGATAATATAAAGGCGCGGCTAACCATGAGGGACTTTATGGATACCTTACGTTCTAGTGGTATTGATACCGGTGGCCCTCCGGCTTTAAATCAACATGATAGAAAATCATTTGCAAACCATCTTGATAAAATATTAAGTCTTTATGTAAAAAACGCCTCCTAAGCTCCACTCTTGTGAGACATGCCTTGATACGTTATGGTTTCCCTCATCTTACATATCATGTTAACTAAGGAACTTATGCAGTTATGAAACTTGAATCTCTTGCGTTACATCATGGGTATGAATCCGAAGCCACAACCAAAGCGGCAGCAGTTCCTATCTATCAAACCACCTCATATACCTTTGATGATACCCAACATGGTGCCGATCTCTTTGATCTAAAAGTTCAGGGCAATATTTACACTCGAATCATGAATCCGACCACGGATGTATTAGAACAACGCTTAGCCGCAATGGAAGGCGGTATCGCGGCATTAGCCGTAGCATCAGGTATGGCCGCCATTACCTACGCCATCCAATGCATCTGTGAAGTTGGTACCAATATCGTTAGTACCAGCCAATTATATGGTGGCACCTACAATCTGTTTGCCCACTCATTGCCAAAACAAGGCATCGATGTTCGCATGGTGTCTGCTGATGATTTTGATGGCTTTGATAAGGCCATAGATGAAAATACCCGTGCTGTTTTCTGTGAATCTATCGGTAACCCTGCAGGCAACATTGTAGATATCGAACAATTAGCCAAAATTGCCCATAAACATGGGGTGCCGTTAATTGTCGATAACACCGTCGCGACCCCCTATCTGTGCAGACCGATTGAATTGGGCGCGGATATTATTGTGCACTCGTTAACTAAATACATCGGCGGTCACGGCACCTCCATCGGTGGCATTATTATCGATTCAGGCACATTTGACTGGGTGGCCAATAAAGAACGTTTCAAAATGTTGAACGAACCCGATCCTTCTTATCATGGGGTTATTTACACTGAGGCATTAGGCCCCGCCGCCTATATTGGACGCTGCCGTGTGGCACCACTACGAAATACTGGCGCAGCTATATCACCATTTAATTCCTTTCTAATCCTGCAAGGATTAGAAACCTTAGGTTTACGCATGGAACGACATTGTGAAAATGCTGAGAAGTTGGCTGATTATTTGAATAACCATAACAAAATAGACTGGGTCAACTATGCCGCTTTGGCAGACAGTCCATACCAGCAAGCTTGCCAGAAAATTACCGGAGGTAAAGCCTCTGGTATTTTGAGTTTTGGCATTAAAGGTGGCATCAAATCTGGTGAACAATTCATTGATGCTTTAGAAATGATTTTACGGCTGGTTAATATCGGTGATGCAAAATCCCTAGCTTGCCACCCGGCTTCAACGACACACCGTCAATTAAATGATGATGAATTAGCCAGTGCTGGAGTCAGTGCCGATCTGGTCAGAATATCCGTTGGCATTGAAAATATTGATGACATCATTGCTGACGTCAGCCAAGCACTTGAACAGGTGTCTTAACTAGCGTCAAAATACAGGAACAAAATACAGTGCTTGCTGTATTTTGTTCCTCACCATGCTTTTTCTAAGCAGATATTCTTCCAAGTAGTAACTTACTCATTAACACCGTTAARWCYATNCSTYYWYTYANCAAMAMRRTNAKATNTATYTMNATTYACNAAKCCYTRTTTTGTTTTCAAMTGTTTTNATTAAAGTTCTTTAAAAACAGTCCGATACCTCTTTTGGAGAACAAATAGGATTAAGAAAATGATCGGCTTACCTAGGATTAATAGCGACAATATACTTTACACCAACACGCCAACTAGTCAGGTCATAGAGGCGCGTGCRATCCCTGATGCACCTAGGCACGAGATGAATGAGCGCGAAAGAAGAAAACAACAAAATAGAAGACGAATGAGAGCTGAGAGTAAAGCTTCAATGGAGCGTCGTATACCTAATGATCGAAGAAGACCTTCTTTCGAAGCAAAAGTTTAATTTAACGAATTTGGAAACTCACTGGCATATTTTTGGATCCATTCCCTTGCCGCTTTTTCAGTACTCATTTCTTCACCCGTTTGTTCGAGTCTCTCTTGTCGATAACTTTCAATATGGCATATTTGTTCCACCATGCGCAGGGAGTAAGCCGTCTCCTCGCACTCTACAAACACAACCCCAATTAAATGATTATCGCCATTCTTTTTGCACCACCGAACTATACCTTCGGCATTAAACTCTGGRYGACAAATCGAAATAGTAATGTGTACTTTMTCGCCAGTGCTAAAGTTTTCGGCGCAAACAAAGCATAAACCACCCGCACTAATGTCTTTGACTTGATGATGCTCATCTTCGTGCACCTGTTCAGTCGCAACATGAATTGGAATAGCTATTGGATGCCGAATATATTGGCGTGCATTAATATCCATAACTCGAGCCTAGCACAAAATTTAGCTGACTGATTTATGTTATATTTTAGCGTTGTTGTTACAACTTAATCAGCTTTTTATCCTTAATTCCCAAGCGCCCAGTTTTAACCGCACTACGACGTATGCCCTTCACCGGTGCGATAAAAAACAGATCACCATTCTTGCCTAATAATTGTTCCGGCACGCCCACTGAACGCGCTATTTTTGCGTTTGCTGTCAAATGCTGTATTTCGCCATGAACAGGAATGGCGCAGTCTGGTTTAACCCAGTCATACATCGCTTTGAGCTCTTCTTGAGCAGGATGACCGGATGCATGAATCGGAAGTACACTTTCATCCGCAGTGATCACATCTACTTTCATCGCTTTTAACCGTTCGATCATGCTTTCTATCGCAATCTCATTGCCCGGTATCATTTTTGAGCTAAAAATCACCGTATCACCAGGCTCAAGCTGCATATCACGAAAACTATTGGTACTTAATCTATTTAGTGCAGTACGTGGTTCACCTTGACTGCCGGTGGCAACCAATAACACCGTGTGCGCTGGTAAGTAACCTAGATGACTTGGCTCAACAAAGGTCTCTACCGTTGGCCATACTCCAACGGCCTTAGCCGCCGACATATTATTAACTAAAGAACGACCCAATAATCCTAGATGACGCTGTGTTTCTTCTGCAATTTTTGCAATCGTGTGTAAACGCGCAATATTACTGCCGAAGCAGGTCACCACTACTCGGCCCTTCGCATTTTCTATATGCTGCTTTAATCCTTTATATAAGCTCGCCTCTGAACCTGACCAACCTGCAACATTGGCATTAGTCGAATCACAGACCATTGCATCGACACCTTGTTTCGCTAATGCCTGATAATCTTGTTGTTGATAAGCTTGGCCTAAAACAGGGTTTGAATCTAATTTCCAATCAGCGGTATGAAACACCTTACCCACGGGTGTTGAAATCAACAAGGCATGTGGTTCAGGTATAGAATGAGTCAATGCCAGCCAATCAACGCCAAACACACCGATATTAATATGTTGATTCACGTCGACTATCGTCACCGGAACTTTATCTTGTAGATTAGCTTCTACTAATTTTCTACGTAATATTTCAGCAGTAAATGCCGTGGTATAGATAGGACAACGAAACTTGGACCATAAGTACGGTACGGCACCGATGTGATCTTCATGAGCATGCGTAATGATCAATCCATCTAATTTATCTCTTCTATCCACGATAAACTGCGGATCCGCCATTTGAATGTGCGCCCTGCCAGCCGTGATTTCATCACCATCAACATCGGTGTTTTGCTCAAATGTCACTCCGCAATCGACCATCAACCAACGGCCATCATGGCCATATAGGTTGAGGTTCATGCCGATTTCTCCCGTTCCGCCCAAAGGCAAAAACCAAAAGTCTGATGCATCAGGTGTCATGTTCAAGCCTATAATGTTCTATATAAGCCGCTTATTATGCCAATAATTTTGCATCAATAAACAAAGGAAAACATGCCTAGGCACTCATCAGTGATACAATATGCGGTCATTTTATTTTAAGTTATTGATTTAATAACTTTCGTGTTGAGGATCCAGTAGATGGAATCATCTGACTTATTAAATGAAGGTTTCACCTTAATGTTATTTGGCGTTGGGTTTGTCTTCGTATTTTTGACTCTTTTAGTCATTGCCACATCACTTATGTCGTGGATCATCATTCGGTATGAAAAAAGTGTAGGCGTTTTACCAGAAGAAGGTATTCCTGCGCCCACTGCCGTGCTCAGTCCACATAAACATGGCCATGATCACGCCACACACACTCAAGATAAATCGTTGATCACGGTATTATCGGCAGCCATACATAAGTATCGCTCTCGAAATAAAAAATAAATTTAAACTAGTTAACATCTTTTA
>NVRG01000117.1 GCA_002400805.1 Gammaproteobacteria bacterium | reverse complement strand
TGATCTAATAAGATTTTTTTTGTCTTTAACTGAAGGCGTAACTCATTTAATTCAGCATCGAGTAATGGATTTATTTTGCGGGAATCAAGCTGTTGCTGCAAAGTATCTAGTTGGTGTTGTTGAAGCTGTTCAGTTTGAGCTGTGAGTTTACTTGCTACCGAAGCTTGATGGCTGGCCATATAGATGCTTAAAAAAATAAAGATAATGACAGACAATACGGCAAGTAGTAATAGTTGGGGCGCGGGCAGAATAACCTGTTTGGGTTTAAATTGAGCCTGATATAAATTAACTTGTTGCATGACAGGTTTAATGTTCCGGCCTTAGCGCGCCGCCAATTGCTGATAGACAACGAGAGGGGAGTGAACCAGTATTATTAGGGTCATTTTTTACTAAGCTATCTATATTAACTTCTTGTGTATTTATTCCCGTCCGTTGCTGTATCAATTCAGCCAGCTTGGCCGAAAATGGATGATTGGCTTGGATATACAATTGTTGTATCGGCGTTTGACGACTATGACTTTCGTAATAATCGAAGGTGCGCTGAAGTTCGAGTGCCAAGGAATCAAGCACCATTAAACCTGCATCATCAATATTGTCGTCTTCAAAGATATGTGCCAGCGTATGTAAACCAATGCTAGACGAGCGACTGAGATAGAGATCGTTATCTAGGTATAAACTAATGCGAGCATAATCCCCCCACAAGTTTAATAAGGCAATAGCTTCTTTTTGTTCTGCTTGCTGACGTAGTAGATTTCTGGCTGAGAGTTCGGCGATATCGATCGTATTTAATGAAAAATTTGCGGCATGTAGTTGATCAACATACCGTTGAATAATCGATTTACGGCAGGCAATAACTTGAACAGATCGTTGTACCGTTGCCTGTCCGCCAGGCAGATTAATGAGATCAATGACCGCATCATCAATATGAAAATCAATGAGATCTTTGATACGCCATCGTATTGCCGCACCTTGTTCTTGACTAGGAACATCCGGACTTTCAACTTGTAGTAGCTGATATTCATCAGGGGATAAAACAAGATTGCACGGATACTGATCAAGCTGATGTTGCTGTTTTAATTTCGCCAATAAAGATGGCTGTTCAGCATGGGTGCAAGGGTAAAACTCAGAGTGAAAAAGGGTGGGAAGCGCACTTTCATGAGAAATTATTGCTAATGCAATACCTTCAGATGAGAGTGTCAGCCCTGCTGTGAGTTTATTGTCTCTTTTTGTTTTCAGTGAAAACAACGCACCTGATCCTTAAGTTAAATGAAAGAGATTAAGTTATCTATTGTTTAGAATAGTTAACTAATTTCTTAGCGAGCACGGTATGTGATACGCCCTTTTGACAAGTCATAAGGTGTTAACTGCACAGTCACTTTATCACCAGTTAAGATTCGGATGTAATTYTTACGCATTTTTCCTGAGATATGCGCAGTAACAACATGYCCATTTTCTAATTCAACGCGGAAGGTGGTATTAGGCATCGTGTCGATAACYGTACCTTCAAATTCAATGTGTTCTTCTTTAGCCATAGATCAACTACTATTTTCCTAAKWAAAACAGCAATTTTGCCGTAAATTTGYTTATTATTCAAAGTTTTTTAAACTAGCTAGTGGTTGCCACTGTTGATTTACATAGGCTTCTAGAGATGAAAAATGCTGTTTATAGCTCATTTTACTGCAGTCTTTTATCCAGTAACCTAGATATAGCCAAGATAGGCTATGTGTTTGCGTCATTTCGATTTGTTTTAAGATTGAAAATGTACCCAAACTTCGTTTTTCAAGAGCGGGGTCAAAAAATGTATAAAATGCTGATGCACCATTGGCAACAAAGTCAGTAACTGCGACAGCGACGAGTTGCTGATCATCACGAATTTCAATAAATCGGGTATCACTCCATCTACTGGTGAGGAAATTGGTATAACTTTCTTCAGTGGGATTATCCATGCCACCACCAGAATGCCGACTTACTAAATATTTGCAATATAGCTGATAGTGTTCAGCATTAAATTCTGCGGGTTTCATTATCATAGTCAAATCATTATTTCGTTTTAAACAGCGCCGTTGACTACGATTCGTTTTGAAAAATTGGGTATTGATGCGGACGGGAATGCATTGCTGGCATTCTTCACAAAAAGGCCGGTATGAAATATCACCACTACGTCTAAATCCATGCTGAATAAGATGATTATAAAGCTGGTTTGTCATGTCTTGATTAGGATCTGGATAGATATTACGTGCTTGTTGATCCTCAAGGTACGAACATTGATGAGGACTATCTTGGTAAAATTGAATGGTATTACTCATGGTATCTCAGGTAAGTCTTTATCTAACTGCCATGCTTGAAGCTCTTGACTCTGTGGGCAAAGCATATTGAGCTGACTAATAAAATCATGTCGAGATATTTCTTGTGCACCTAAACGTGCTAAGTGTTCGGAATGTACTTGGCAATCTATTATTGGAAAGCCCCAGCGGCTGAGTTGCTGGCATAAGGCTACCAGTGCGATTTTAGAGCTATCACGAACGGTACTGAACATGGACTCACCAAAAAATGCATTGCCAATCGCAACACCATATAGACCACCAATAAGCTCGTCTTGTTGCCAACACTCAATACTATGGGCATAACCTTGTTGATGCAGTGTGGTGTATGCGCCAATCATTTGCGGGTGTATCCAACTACTATTTTCTGGATCTAATGGCTGATTGGCCCGGGGTGCCGAGCAAGCCAGCATGACTTGATCAAAGGCACGATCCATAGAAATATGGATATCAGTTGTACGCAGTGTTTTTTTTAAACTTTTAGATATTTTGACTTGATCGGTAAATAACACCATGCGTGGGTCAGGGCTCCACCATAAAATGGGGTCATTTTTATTAAACCACGGAAAAATACCATGACGATAGGCACTGAGTAGGCGATCAGTAGATAGATCCCCACCTGCAGCTAATAAACCATCGTCAAAGGCTTGCTCGACCGGAGGGAAGCTATTGGTTGATGATGCTTCTAACCAAGTGATAGACATGGCTAATCATGTAGTTGAGAACTGAGTTCTTTGGCCCAGTGAATAGCATCTAAATAAGCCCTCACTAGTACTTCAATAGGCAGTGGTGAAGCCTCAACTGCTGCCCAGTCACCTTTTTCATAATTTATTGCATCTTGTAAGGCACGGCCTACTGCGCCAGTCCTGTTTAATAAAGCCTGATTAAGTTCATCAGATAAAGGTAGRCGCTCAATGATTRAGGCCAATGGCTTATCCATTAAKGCATCAAGGGTCGAGAATAATCCCGCAGCAAAAAAYGTTTCAGCCTGRCCTTTATAAAATTTAGCTAGWAGCTCCGTCATYCTTGCTCGTGTYATTGCCACGATACGTAATTCGTTGGGCTTATCRTCTAGACCWGACAAACTTAATARGCTTGCCCAMGTTTTAATTTTATTTTGGCCYAACATCACGATGGCTTGTTTAATGCTCTCAATCTCTTTGGGTAAGCCAAAGAATGCAGAATTAATTAAACGYAATAATTTATAACTTAACGTGACATCTTGATTAATAGTTTCAGCGAGATCGGCAGGGTCAACGTCTGGATCTTGCAATTTGACTAATAATTCGAGCAAGGTCTGGGATGACGGTGAAATCTTTTTGTTATTTTTTTCTGCTGGTTGAGTATAAAACTGGCCTTGCACAAGATCGAGCTTTTGAGATTGGCAGAAAGTATATTCATTATGCGCATTAACATTCGTGGCACACAACACCCTGTGATGGCTACGCCATGCTGACAAATGCTCACTTAAATCCTGCTGTTCAATATGAGCCATATCGATGAGTAAGGTGACACTGCCATCGTCTTGTTCTTGTTCGGCATGACTGGCAAAMTCAAGCGCWGATTTATTCTCAGYGCTGKGTGTCTTGCCGGYAATRTCGAGTGTGAAYTTGATRCTRGAYGCAGGCAGGTGA
The DNA here is from genome assembly GCA_002400805.1 of Gammaproteobacteria bacterium. Next base: position 1,608 of record NVRG01000117.1, on the reverse strand, counting down.
CWGAGYGCYTCTTGCCATGATTCTGGTATWGATAACAGYACTTTTTGCTTATCRCAAATGGTGGGTAAGATSGTGGTTAGCTGYKCCATGAAYTYAGGCACTTCGCTATCGTTYGAAAGKGGCTCACCTGTTTTATCTAAAAAGCTTAGGTGGTAACCATCAACTTCAAYATCRAGCCGTTCRGATACAATAAAYAACGGCTGRCGATAAATGATGCCWGGGTATGTTTTCAATAATTCAAAKGGHGCTGTGTCTTCCATAGTTCACTCATCTGCTTGTTKGAGGTTAGATCGATTCCCGACCTGAAAAKGCATGGGATAGTGTACCACTATCAACATAYTCTAATTCACCGCCMAGSGGTATGCCATRAGCMAGTCTGCTGACMGGTATGTYKCGTTGATGGGCAAGTTGACTAATAAAGTGGGCTGTAGCCTCACCTTCAACAGTTGGGTTAGTGGCAAGGATGACTTCTTGGATAGTATTTTGTTCAAATATCTCAATAAGTTGAGGTATGCCTAACGCGTCTGGTCCAATACCATCGAGAGGTGAAAGGTGGCCGGATAAAACAAAATATTGCCCTTTGTAGTGGGTCGCTTGTTCGATTGCTAACACGTCGCTAGGCATTTCAACTATGCAAAGTTGATCGCCACGCCGTTGTTCATCACTACAGCGGTTACATAATTCCGTTTCGCTTAATATACGACAGCGTTGACAGTGATGAACTTGTTGTAATGCCTGACTGAGCGCATTGGCCAAACGTTCTCCACCATCACGGTTACGTTCGAGCAAATGAAATGTCATACGCTGTGCTGATTTTGGGCCTACACCTGGTAGGCAGCGTAAGGCATCAATCAGTTGCTCAATTTTAGGTCCTAAACTAGCCATGTGAAAATTAAAGTGCTAGTTAAAAAGGCATCTTCATGCCAGGGGGCATCATGCCTGCCATGCGATCTTGTGAGGTTTTTTCAACTTGACGCACGGCATCATTGACCGCTGCGGCAATTAGGTCTTCTAACATGTCTTTATCATCTTCCAATAAAGCATCTTCGATTGAAACACGTTTTACATCATGTTTGCCGGTCATAATGATTTTAACCATGCCACCACCAGCTTGGCCGGTGATTTCTACATTCGCTAATTCTTGTTGTGCTTTTTCCATGTTGGCCTGCATTTGCTGGGCCTGTTTCATTAGGTTGCCTATTCCACCTTTCATGGGAATTCCTCTTAATTAATCGATTGATTTTATCGAGCTTTCGATGACACGAGCATCAAAAGCTTTTTTCATTGCATCAACGGCTGGATCATTATGGATAGACTCGGTCGCTTGCTGTTGTTTAATTGAAGCTTCTTCAGCACGTTCAGATGCCAAGGTTTGGTGATTATCTACGTTGCCGGCACCCTGTTCAAATATTAAAGATAGTTCATAGCCTAATTGTTTGCTTAATGCTGATTCTAGTCTTTCTTGTGCTTTAGGTGTAGCAAGATGAGCTAGCCCAGGTGCTAAGGAAAGAGTAACCTGTTGATTCTCTGATTTAAGAAAAGCACTATTATCAGCAAGTTGGCGAGCCAATGCCGCAAGTTTCAACTTGGCTATAATTTGTGTCCAGT
>NVRG01000116.1 GCA_002400805.1 Gammaproteobacteria bacterium | reverse complement strand
TGAGTCATACGCCAGAAGATATGAGCTTATTGGCAGAAGTATTACAAACCGAATCAAACCATCGGGTGCAGTTACGTCGTCCACAACGTGGGACCGGTGTTCGTTGGATGAAAATGGCCATCACCAATGCTGAAATTAGCTTGAATCAGCGATTAAGTAGTCGGGCTAACTTGTTACAACGTTTTGAACTATTACAAACCGCGCTGGATATGGATGAAATGCCAAAACGTATTGAGTGTTTTGATATTAGTCATACAGGCGGTGAAAAAACTGTAGCCTCCTGTGTGGTCTTTGGCCTGGAAGGCGCCATCAAAAGTGATTATCGTAAATTCAATATTGATGGCATTACACCGGGCGATGATTATGCTGCGATGAATCAAGCCTTAACGCGGCGCTTTACCCGTTTGCAAAAAGGTGAAGGCAAGCGACCTGACCTATTACTGATTGATGGTGGTAAAGGCCAGTTGAGCGAAGCCAAAGCKGTTATGGCTGACTTACAGTTAGATATCGACATGTTAGGCATTGCCAAAGGACCTGGACGYAGGCCRGGCGAAGAAACYTTRTTCYTAGTSGGTCGAGCAGGYGAAATCACCTTRYCCCCCGATTCACCCGCCTTACATTTATTACAGCAAGTGCGMGATGAGGCYCACCGTTTTGCCATAACCGGCCATAGACAACGWCGAGCAAAAGCGCGTACGACRTCAAYWTTAGAAAAYATTGCTGGTTTAGGACCAAAACGRCGGCAAAARTTATTGCAACAGTTTGGTGGCCTACAAGAAGTGAAACGTGCCGGTGTGGAAGACTTRGCTCGTGTTGAGGGCATTAGTCTAGCSTTAGCCCAAAAGGTTTATGATGTTTTTCATGGCGACCAATAAACACAGTATGGTGCTACTATTTATCGATATTATTTTTTTGAAGTTAACAATATGCTAAATCTACCGAATATTTTAAGTCTGCTCCGTATTGTATTAATACCGGTATTGATGGGGCTCTTTTTCTGGCCTGCGGCATCAGCAGCGGTTTGGGCCACAGTGGTATTTGTCGTGGCAGCGCTGACTGATTGGTTAGATGGCTATATTGCTAGAAAATGGGATCAAACCTCACCGTTTGGTGCCTTTATCGATCCGGTGGCTGATAAATTAATTGTCACTGTAGCCTTAGTACTGGTTTTGTATAAAACGCCCGTGTGGTTCATATTGTTACCGGTCGTGGTCATCATCGGTCGTGAAATTACGGTTTCCGCATTACGTGAATGGATGGCTGAATTAGGTCAACGAAATGTGGTCAAAGTGTCCTATGTGGGCAAGCTAAAAACTACCTTCCAAATGGTGTCGATAGGCTGCTTGATTTTCTATAAACCATTCTTTGGCTTACCAATATTTGAAATAGGTGTGGTGTTGTTATATGTGGCGGCAGGCCTCACTTTAAGCTCGATGTTTAGCTATTTAAAAGCGGCTTGGCCGATGCTGTCTACAAAGGGTTGACATTAAAATAGATGCGCCTATAATGCACGTCTTTCTCAGCGGGAATAGCTCAGCTGGTAGAGCACGACCTTGCCAAGGTCGGGGTCGCGAGTTCGAATCTCGTTTTCCGCTCCAAACATCATAAAAAGCCGCGGTTAGACTGCGGCTTTTTAGTTTTATTACAAGATAAATGGCTGCGTGGCAGAGTGGTTATGCAGCGGACTGCAACTCCGTAAACGCCGGTTCGATTCCGACCGCAGCCTCCATTTAAAAAGTTGCACAAAGATTCAGCGGGAATAGCTCAGCTGGTAGAGCACGACCTTGCCAAGGTCGGGGTCGCGAGTTCGAATCTCGTTTTCCGCTCCAAATCATAAAAAAGCCGCAGCACATAAAGTGTTGCGGCTTTTTTATTGTCCGAGAATAGGGCTGCTAGTAGCGTTAGCCTGCTTTATATTCATGCTCATAGTAATAATTGGTGGCTTCAACAAAGCCTTCCACACTGCCACAATCAAAGCGACGGCCTTTGAATTTGACCGCTAATACCTGACGGTCTTGTGCCAGTGCTCTCAAAGCATCGGTGATCTGCACTTCACCATTCTTACCCGGTGGAGTATTACGTAAATAAGTAAATATCTCTGGCGTTAAAATGTAGCGGCCAATCACGGCCATATTGGTGGGGGCATCTTCAGGTTTAGGTTTTTCTACCATGTCGGTGACTTGATAGATGCCATCGGCAATTTCTTCACCGGAGATGACGCCGTAACTTTCAGTATCTTCAATGGGCACTTCTTCAATGGCAATAATAGTGCATTGATAACGTTGATAGAGGGCAGCTAATTGCCCTAAGGCGCGTAAATCATCACTGTCAGTCGGTTTAGCACATAAATCATCGGCTAATACAACAGCAAACGGTTCATTACCAATCATCGGTTCGCCAGTGAGAATGGCATGGCCAAGACCTAACATTTCACGCTGACGCATAAAGACAAAATCACAGTCGTCCATCACCTTACGAATATCATCCAAGTATTTTTCTTTAGAAGTACCTTGGATTTGGTGTTCGAGTTCATAGTTATTATCAAAATGATCAGCAATAGCGCGTTTACCACGGCCAGTAATAAAGCCGATTTGAGTCATGCCCGCTTCTAATGCTTCTTCCACGCCATATTGAATCAAGGGTTTATTGACGATTGGCAGCATTTCTTTGGGCATGGCCTTAGTGGCAGGCAGAAAACGAGTGCCATAACCTGCGGCAGGGAATAAACATTTGCGAATATGAGTTGCAGTAGCCATAGAACTAAAAATTTCCTTGTCAATAAAGTTCAGAGTTTAGTATTGTTTGCGTGTGAAAAAACATAGAAGCTAAATTAATTAACGTTATTATTCAAGCATAAGCGACATTTATAAATTTTCAGTAAGGATAGTTATAGCAATGACTGCTAAAAATGTAGTGTGGCATCATCATCATGTCAGCAAAGAAAATCGCTCATCGTTAAAAAAACAATTGCCGTGCATTTTATGGTTTACCGGTTTGAGTGGGGCGGGTAAGTCGACGATTGCTGGAGCGGTAGAGCATAAGTTATTCGAATTAGGTCATCATACTTATCTGCTGGATGGTGATAATGTACGCCATGGTTTAAATGTCGATTTAGGTTTCTCCGACGAGGATCGGGTCGAAAATATTCGTCGTATCGGTGAAATGGCAAAGTTATTTGCTGATGCTGGCCTTATTGTCTTGTCCGCATTTATTTCACCGTTTAGAGCCGATAGAAGGTTGGTGCGGGAGCTTGTCGAAGAGAATGAGTTCATTGAAGTCTATATGGATACACCACTCAGTGAATGTGAACAGCGCGATCCTAAAGGCCTGTATCAAAAGGCGCGCGCTGGCGAGATCAAAAACTTTACCGGCATTGATTCCGACTATGAAGTGCCCACTGCGCCTGAAATTATTATTAAAACGACAGAATGTAGTGTGGAACAATGTGCAGATCAGATTATTCAGTATCTGAAAGACAATAAATTAATCTTTTCTGACTAAGGACAACGAGTGAAATATATTGACGTCTTTAATGGCGATGCAGATGGATTATGCGCCTTGCTGCAGTTGCGATTAGAACAGCCTCGGCAATCGGAACTGGTTACCGGTATCAAGCGTGAGATAAATTTATTAAGTCGGGTTCAAGCCGGTGCGGATTGCCATGTGACCGTGCTTGATATTTCATTTAAAAAGAATGCCAATGATGTGGCTAGACTGCTAGAGAATGGGGCGGTTATTGATTATTTTGATCATCACCAAACAGGTGAGTTGATCAGCCATGAAAATCTACAAACTAATATTAACCTAGCTGCAGATACCTGTACGTCGTTAATAGTAGATCAACAATTAAAGGGTAAATATCGCGCCTGGGCGCTCACTGCAGCATTTGGTGATAATTTAGTCGACACAGCAATGAAGCTCGGTCTGGAATCCGGCTTTTCGGACAAACAGCTACTGAGCTTCAAAGAGCTGGGTATATATCTAAATTACAATGGCTATGGCGCCAGTACCGATGATTTGTTTTTTCATCCAGCAACGTTATTTGAAAAAATACAGCCCTATTCGACGCCATTTGAGTTTTTAGCCAATGATGCTGCCACCTTTGAAACGCTGGCCAGTGGTTATCAACAAGATATGGCGTTAGCTCAACAGGCACCGCTTATTCATGAAACGGACTATGTTGCCGTGATTCAATTTCCGGATGAAATGTGGGCTCGGCGAGTCAGTGGTGTGTTTGGTAATGAATTGGCAAATTTACATCCTGATAGGGCCCATGCCGTCATTACGGAAAAAGCCGACGGCAGTTATTTGGTCAGTGTGAGAGCACCGTTAAATCGAAAGTATGGTGCGGATGAATTAGTCAGTCAGTTTCCAACGGGCGGCGGCAGAAAAGCAGCCGCAGGAATCAATCAATTACCGGCTGACATGTTAGGCCCGTTTATTGATGCTTGTGAGGCACAATTTTCCGTTTAAGTGTGGGCTGTTAGCTGAAATATATTGAGTGCAGGTTTTAGCATTTGAATGGTTAACTTAAACCAACAAAATAAATGATATTATCCTCACTGTTTAACAAGTAGTTCCGAGATGAATTTTCTAGCAACAAGGACAATGCATGATTCCTGTAATTATGTCTGGCGGCAGTGGCACACGGTTGTGGCCGCTTTCACGAAAAAACAAACCTAAACAGTTTCTGAACTTGTTTGGTGATAATTCGTTATTTCAAGATACCCTTACCCGCTTGTCGGGCGTGGAAATGTTAGAAGCGCCGATTATTGTCTGTAACGAAGATCACCGGTTTATGGTGGCGGAACAATTACAAGAAAAAGGCATTGATAATGCCGAGATCGTGTTAGAGCCTAGTGCCAGAAACACCGCGCCAGCGATTGCATTAGCGGCATTACAGGCCCAACAACGAGGTGATGACCCGATATTACTCATCTTGGCGGCTGATCATGTTATTCAAGATATTCCAGCCTTTCATCAGGCCATCTCGGCGGCCAATAGCGAAGCACAACACGGCCATTTAGTGACCTTTGGCATTATCCCTACAGAGCCTCATACCGGTTATGGGTATATTGAAGCCCAAGATAAAAACAGCCCAAGCAAGGTCAATGCCTTTGTAGAAAAGCCAGATGTTGATACCGCACAAGCTTATGTTGATGCCGGTAATTTTTACTGGAACAGTGGCATGTTCATGTTCAAAGCATCAACGGTGATAAATGAACTGAAGCGCTTGGCGCCAGAGATTCTGGCAGCGTGTGAGCAAGCCTTATCTAATGCGGTTCACGATCTCGATTTTATCCGTGTGGATAAAGAGCAGTTCAGTGAGTGCCCATCGGATTCATTTGATTATGCAGTGATGGAAAAGACCGATAAAGCCGTAGTGATCCCGTTAGCGGCTGGCTGGAGTGATGTAGGTTCATGGTCATCGTTATGGGAAACTCACTCACAAGATGCTGATAACAATGTGCTGATCGGGGATGTAACTATCCAAGATGTGAATAATTCTTACATTCATAGCGAACATCGCTTAGTCACCGTTATGGGTTTGGATAATGTGGTGGT
>NVRG01000115.1 GCA_002400805.1 Gammaproteobacteria bacterium | reverse complement strand
AGCTCCACTTGCATACGACGGATACGTCCTTTGAGTTCAGGATTACCATCCGTTTCTTTGCTTTCATCTTTCACTTCTTGCTTGGTCGTTTTAAGTTGACGAATATGATTCCAATGTTGAAATGGCACATCAATTAAGGCAATTAAAATCAGGCTCGACGACAGGGCTAAAAATACCCAAACGATTAAATAACCCAAAGCGGTCATGGCGACCTCCACTTCTTGCTTTCCCAGTGTCAATAATTGGTCGCGAAGATTCCATAAGATCAGRGTGGCGATAGTACCGATAAGAAGGAACTTGCCGAGTGCTTTGRCCAGTTCGATCAAACCTTGTGGACCAAAGATCTTTTTCATGCCTTTGATKGGGTCCATCTTTTCAGGTTTAAAKCCCATYGCTTGAGTTGAAAAGTTCCAACCRCCAATACTCGCCGGKGCAATCAAAGCGGCTAATAAGGTAAYRGCAAGRAAGGAGCCTAGGTCMAASGCRATGGYTTSCAATGAGGATAKAAARTGAAGYGRCAKTTCGACCGGATTAAATATTTCTTTACGACTGAAGGTGAAKGAGTCTTTCATYACYTCGSCGAYACTWCGAATCAGGCGCTCACCAAGAAATAACATCSCYACYGCACTGGCAATSAGYACCATGACAGTACTAAATTCTTTTGARCGTGGAACTTGCCCYTTTKCTCGCGCMTCAGTAAGGCGCTTGGGCGTGGGCTGTTCTGTTTTATCTTGACCTGAATCTTCAGCCATTAGGTTGCACCAGCGCGCGTGTCATTTGTAACATTTGATCGGTCATGGTGACGAAATGTGATGAAATATTGGGCAAGGTCACAAATATAATGGCAAATCCCAGAATAATGGTCATGGGGAAGCCGATTGAGAAGGGACTGATTTGTGGTGCGGCACGAGATAATATGCCAAATGATAAGTTAACCATCATCAATGAACCGATGGCCGGCAAGGCGATAATGACGCCCGCCGCATACATCCAGCTTGCTTGGGCAACAATGTCACGAAAACTGTTAACTGGTAATCCTGTCGGTAGTATGGGCAAGGTAACAAAGCTTTCGCTAAGCACTTGAATTAACACTAAATGACCATTCAGACTAAGGAAAAGTAAGGTGACAAAAATTAAATAAAATTGACTGATCACGGGAACGGTTACACCATTTTGAGGATCAACCATGGAAGCAAAACCGAGTCCCATTTGCATGGCGATAATTTGGCCTGCAATGATGAAAGCGTTAATCAGTAATTGCAACATAAAGCCCATGCAGACACCRATCAGAATTTGATGGGCTACGATCARCARACCTGCKCCACTAAGCGGTTCTACAGCAGGGGCYACATCAGGAATTGTGGGCACAATCACAATGCTCAATGCYAAGGCAATGAGTAAACGACTACGTACTGAAACAAAGTTACTACTGAAAATYGGTGCRGMCATAACTAAAGCGGCAATTCGGAAAAAMGGCCAAATATAACTACCAATCAGGCCGGTAATTTCAGCACTAGTAAATTGCATGGTTAGCCGATTAGAAAGGGAATGTCTTCAAAGATGCGTTGAGCATATCCCGTGAGTAACGTTAACATCCATGGACCTGCAAGCACTAGCACTAAGATGGTGACCAATAGTTTTGGAATAAAGCTTAAGGTCTGTTCATTAATCGATGTGGCGGCTTGAAACATGGCGACTAATAAACCGACACACAAGGCAGGCAACAAGATAACCGCAATTAACATGGTAATAACCTGTAAGGTTTGTTGCATGATGGTTAAAACGGTTTCAGGCGTCATCGACTTAGACGTAAAAACTAGAGGCTAAAGTACCCATCAATAAGGCCCAGCCATCGATAAGGACAAACAACATTAATTTGAACGGCAATGAAATTAACATTGGCGATAACATCATCATCCCCATGGCCATCAAGACACTAGCCACCACCAAATCGATGATGAGGAATGGAATAAAGATTAAGAAACCAATCTGAAATGCAGTTTTTAATTCGCTGGTGACAAAGGCAGGCAACAGCAAACTAAAGGGTACATCTTGTGCCGATTCTAATTCTTGGTGGCCGGCAATGCTGGCAAATAACTCGATATCACTTTCACGTGTTTGAGCCAGCATAAAGTCTTTAAACGGTTGGCTTACATCTTCGATCGCTTTAGTCACAGATATCTCGCCATCCATATACGGTTGTACCCCATTTTGATAAGCGGTATCAAACACTGGATGCATGATAAAAAAAGTTAGAAATAACGATAAGCCAACTAAGATTTGGTTTGAGGGTGTGGACTGTACGCCCATTGCTTGGCGAAGGATCGACAAAACAATAATGATTCGGGTGAATGAGGTCATCATCATTAACGCAGCGGGTAGCAACGTTAAGATTGTCATTAAAGCGAGGATTTGCAAGGTGACCGTGTAGTTTTGACCGCCATCGGCAGCGGTCGTTACTGTTAATGCCGGTACGCCAGGTTCGGCCAGAGTAATTAAAGGTGAAAATAATAGACTGAATAATATTAACCAACGGATCATGATTTACTCCGTTGCTTTAAAATTTGTTGAAATTTATCTGCAAAATCGATAGGTGTTCGCTTGGTTTTCTCAGTGTTAATAGGTGTTTCAAGTATGTGCAATGTTTGAACATGCTGTGCGGTGACACCGACTAAAATTTGTTGCTCACCGACTTGTAATAATATTGCTCGTTCGCGAGGGCCAAGGGGCAGTCCAGCGATAATTTTCATTTCACCATTCGCCGTTGCTTGAAAACGGTTTGTCCGTTTTATTAACCATGCAAGTAGAATAATAATAGCTAAGACTAAGATTAACCCTAGCAGTGTTTCTACTATGGCACCCGATGAAAGCGTTGGAGTTGTTAATGTTTTGGCGATAATGGCATCGCTGATCTCTGCCGCGGAAGCACTAGCAGCCCAAATCATCATTAAACCAGCAAAAAATACTCGAAAATTCATGGTCATTGTAATTTTTTAATGCGTTCAGCGGTACTAATGACATCGGTCAAACGAATACCAAACTTATCATTGACGACCACGACTTCACCATGGGCAATGAGAGTTTCATTGACCAAGACATCCATCGGTTCACCGGCAAGGCGATCTAGTTCAACCACTGAGCCCTGACTGAGTTGCAGTAAATTACGAATATTAATTTTAGTCCGACCAATTTCCATGGAAATGGTGACAGGAATATCCAACACCATATCCAAATCAATATCAGATTTTGGTGTTGAGTCATCTGCTAGCTGAGCAACAGGTGCTTGAGCTGCTTCAGTCTCGCTGTCGGCTTGTTCTTCTAACGCTGCTGCCCATGGATCTTCTTCAGCTTCACTGTCTGCGGGTCCTTGTTCATCTAATGCTGCTGCCCATTCATCGGCAACATCTTGATCTGTTTGAGGGGTATCTTCACTCATTGTTACGACCCTTTCTGAAGTTGAATAAATAGTGGAGAAGTGTCTTTTGGATGTTCAATAACATCGACAACTTTTAATGCGGCATTGTGTTTGTGTTCGCCAAAAGTAGCATGGAACATCGGGATATCTTCTACCTTAGCGATAATATTTTTAGGCATATCAATCGGTATAATATCGCCAGGCTTAAGAGCCAAAACTTTTTGTAGACTTAACGATGTTTCAGTGAGATTAGCGGTTAGTGTTACATCGGCGACCATGATTTCTTCCCGCATGGAATTTGTCCAGCGGCCATCATCTTGAGAACGATCACTTTGCAGGCCGGTATCAAGCAACTCACGAATAGGTTCAAGCATGGAATAAGGATAGGTGACATGAATATCACCGCCGCCGCCATCTAATTCAATATGAAAGGTGGAGATGACAACGACTTCACTAGGAGTAACAATATTGGCAAATTGCGGATTGACTTCATGATGAACAAATTCAAAYTCCATCGSCATCACYGGTGMCCATGCATCGGCCATATCTTTAAAGCACAAYTCTAAAACCATATGAATGACGCGYAACTCWGTMSCGGTAAATTCACGGCCTTCRATTCTGGCTTGRAAACGACCTTCACCACCAAAGTAATTATCTAAAAYGGTGAAAACAAGTTTAGGTTCAAATACGATCAGTCCGGTACCACGTAGCGGATGCATATGAATYAGRTTTAAGCTGGTSGGAACAAACAGAGTATGAATGTATTCGGAGAATTTCATWACCTGAATTCCGGCCACGGAAATCTCGGCAGAACGACGGAGCATATTGAACARGCTAATACGGAAATGACGRCTAAAACGTTCATTGATCATTTCCAAKGTTGGCATACGACCACGAATAATGCGRTCTTCRYTGCCAAAATCRTAATYGCGTGCTTCGCCATCATCAWCGGTTGTATCYGTTTCTAACGCRTCATCAACGCCTCCTCCTAATAAGGCATCAACTTCGTCTTGGGAAAGTATGTCRTGAACAGCCATAKCGTTATTGCATAATTAAGCTAGTGAAATAAACCGCTTCTAAGCTACCGTCMAGCATCGGATCAGMACTTAATACTTCATTAATTCTGGTGAGTGTTGCTAGCTGAAGCGCTTTGGTACCTACACTGGTATTAAGTTCGTCATAATTTTGACCATAAAACAACAATAATAATTCATGTTGAATAGCCGGGTCATGTAATTTAAAGGCATCAATAACAGCTTGAGAACGCGCCATGACTTTGAGTTTAATCTGTAGGTAACGTACAGCGCCTTGGCTTTGATTAGCAAAATTGATAACAAAAGGCGTCTCTACGGCATGATAAATGGGTGGTTGCTTAGGCGCTATGACTTCTTCGGCTGACTCATCGCCTGAACTTGGTTTATCGTCACCACCCAAAAACATCATTGCTCCCACACCGATAAGTGCGATGACCACCACAGCAATAATAATGATCAATAGCTTGGGTTTACTTTTCTGTTCTTCGACAACGTCGATATCGTCTTTTTGTTCTTGTTCAGCCATTTAAGGTGTTCCGTTTATAGTTTATGGATTAGTAAGCAATTACTGTGCCCATTTATTGTAAGATAAAGCTAGTGAAATAGACGGCTTTAACATCGCCTTTTCCCGTTTCATCTTTTAATATTGCATTGATAGTATCAAGGGTAGACGTTTGTAGCGCTTTCCTACCTTCAACACTGCCAATACTTTCCATTGACTGCTCAGAAAATAAGCTACGTAATGAATCCTGAATCATGGGCAAATTCATATCAGCGCTATCCAAGATGCTTTGTTCATGGGCCATTAATGCGACTTTTATTTGAAGATAACGAGCCTCTTGCTGACTTTGTTTTAGAAAGTTAATGGTGAATGGTTCAGTGATTTTGTAATAAATAGCTTGCTGAGCTGGCGCTGCTTCTTCGTCTTCAGCCCATGTGGGTGCAGCAAACAATGAAAACCCAACTAGAAAGAGAGTGATGAGTGATTTGTGCATAGCTTGATATACTCCTGTTATATTTTTAGTGGCAATGCCAAAGATAATAGTAAAATTATGACAAGGTTATGCTTTGGGCGAAAGGGGTTTAATACAATTGGTAACAGATAATATGGATAATAAGAACGATCTTGAGGTCAC
>NVRG01000114.1 GCA_002400805.1 Gammaproteobacteria bacterium | reverse complement strand
GGTTGGCATTAGCCCTAAGGCCTATGCATCTAAAAGCCAAACCGGAACGTAGAAACTAAAAGCACAGACATAAAAAAAGCCCCGACCAAATGGCCGGGGCTTTTTTATTTGTCTGCTGAATAGTTCAGCTGGCAATGAGGGATGATTTACATCATACCGCCCATACCGCCCATGCCGCCGCCCATATCAGGCATTGCAGCTGCGCCACCATCTTGAGGAGCTTCAGCAATCATTGCTTCAGTAGTCAACATTAGACCAGCAACTGAGCCCGCATTTTGCAATGCAGTACGCGTTACTTTAGTTGGGTCAAGAATACCCATTTCAATCATGTCGCCATATTCACTAGTCGCAGCGTTGTAACCGTAGTTACCTTCACCAGCAGCAACATTGTTCAAAATAACCGATGCTTCATCACCCGCATTTTCAGCGATTTGACGTAACGGCTCTTCCAATGCACGACGTAGCAATTTGATGCCCGTATCTTGGTCAGCGTTATCACCTTTTAGTTCGCCTAATTTGCTTTCAGCACGAACCAAGGCAACACCACCACCGGCAACCACACCTTCTTCAACCGCAGCGCGAGTTGCATGTAATGCATCTTCAACACGTGCTTTTTTCTCTTTCATTTCCATTTCAGTTGCAGCGCCAACTTTGATGACAGCAACACCGCCAGCCAATTTAGCAACACGTTCTTGCAACTTCTCTTTATCGTAATCAGAGCTAGAATCAGCGATTTGGGTGCGAATTTGCTCAACACGCGCTGTAATATCAGCTGTAGTACCCGCGCCATCAATGATGGTGGTATTTTCTTTGCTGATGTTGATTTTCTTAGCTTGACCAAGATCTTCTAAAGTGACTTTTTCTAAGCTTAAGCCGACTTCTTCAGAGATAACCGTAGCGCCGGTCAACGTAGCAATATCTTGCAACATTGCTTTGCGACGGTCACCAAAGCCAGGTGCTTTAACCGCACATACTTTAACGATACCGCGCATGCTGTTCACCACCAATGTTGCTAATGCTTCGCCTTCGATATCTTCAGCAATCAATAACAATGGACGGTTCGCTTTTGCTACCGCTTCCAATGTTGGTAATAATTCACGAATGTTAGAGATTTTTTTGTCGAACAACAATACAAACGGATCTTCAAGATCAGCTGTCATTGTTTGTTGGTCATTAACGAAGTATGGCGATAAGTAACCACGGTCAAACTGCATGCCTTCAACCACATCTAATTCGTTGTCGAAACCGCTACCATCTTCAACAGTGATTACGCCTTCTTTACCCACTTTTTGCATCGCTTCAGCAATGATGCCACCCACAGACTCATCAGAGTTTGCAGAAATAGTACCAACTTGAGCAATCGCTTTATCATCATCACAGGCTGTCGACATGCTTTCTAATTCAGCTACAGCAGCAATAACGGCTTTATCGATACCGCGTTTTAAATCCATTGGGTTCATGCCCGCTGCAACAGCTTTCACGCCTTCACGTAAAATAGCTTGTGCTAATACGGTTGCCGTTGTTGTACCGTCACCAGCCGCATCAGAAGTGTGTGAAGCCACTTCTTTAATCATTTGTGCGCCCATGTTTTCGAATTTGTTATCTAATTCGATTTCTTTAGCAACCGACACACCATCTTTAGTAATCGTTGGGGCACCAAAGCTCCTGTCTAAGATAACGTTACGACCTTTAGGGCCTAATGTTACTTTTACCGCATCAGCCAAGATGTTCACACCTTTGACCATTAAACCACGCGCATCCGCGCCGAATTTGACTTCTTTAGCAGCCATGTTAATTCCTCTTATATATTCTTAGTTATATTAACGAATTGGTGTAAGGCGATTAGCCTTCGATTACAGCAACAATATCGTCTTCACGCATTACTAACAGTTCTTCACCGTCAACTTTGATTTCTGTACCGGCATATTTACCGAAAAGAATTTTGTCACCAACGCTGACTGCCAAAGGACGAACATCACCTGAATCTGTGATTTTGCCACCACCTACTGCAACGATTTCACCTTGCGCTGGTTTTTCAGCTGCATTGTCAGGAATTACGATGCCACCAGGGCTAGTTGTTTCTTCTTCCGTACGACGAACAATCACACGATCATGAAGGGGACGAATATTCATCAAATGTATCCTCTAAAAAATAGCTATCAAAAAAAAATGTACTCCCCATAAGTGGGGATGCAAAATAGAACTTCAAGTGAAAAGCGAAAATTTATCGCAAGCGATCATCATCTTTATCAACCAGCTCACCCTCGATTATTGAAGAGTCACGATGCTCTTGATGGGACTGTGCATGCATCGTCTGACCATGGAAGGCAAACTGTCGACCACTGGCCAAGAGATGTTTGATCATCGCTTGGCGAAAAGTGGGTACCAATAAGATAAAGCCTATCGTATCAGTAAAAAAGCCTGGCGTAAGCAACATAGCACCACTTAATAATAAAGCCACGCCCTCTAACATCGCTATCGCTGGCAATTCACCGTGCGCCAACGAATGCTGCGCCCGCTGAAAAGTACTCAAGCCTTGCCAGCGTAATAAGCCTGCACCGATAACCGCAGTGGCTACCACTAAAAACACGGTCCAAGCGGCACCAATCACACTGCCCACTTGGATCAGAAAATAAATTTCTATCAATGGCACTAATAGAAACAGTATCAATAAAGAACGGAACATTTTCCTTCCTATATAAATAAGTAGTGATAACTATATCGGGACAACTTAGCGGCTTTTCAAGTTATTTATTGTGTTGTCTAGAAACAGCAGAAAACTGGTTTTGTATCACTGTCATAAAACGGTAATAAAACATTCATCATAGTGAAATGTTAGCTGGTTATTGTGTGCGAACTCGTAGCTGATACGACCCGAATACATTTTAATTAACCAAGAGGATACTCCCTTGAAACTTAAAACATCGTCTCTATTAATTGCAGGTGCTTTATTAGGCGCAGCAGTTATGCCGGCACACGCTAACAATGAAGCCATGCTTGATTTGCTTAAAGTTCTCCGTGACCAAGGCACCATCACTGCAGATAACTTTGACCTTCTAACTAGCGCCGCTGCTGCTGACAAAGAAAAAACTGCAGCCGCAACGGCCGAAGTGAAAGCGGAAGTTAAAGCCGCAACAAAAGATATGCCTAAAATCACCACGAAAGGCAAAATCAAAATCACTAGCGCCGATGGCAACTGGTCGTTCCAACCTATTGGTCGTGTGATGTGGGATGCAGTACATACTGATGCTGATAACGGCAATAGCAGCGACGATGTAAAAGGGACTGAATTACGTCGTGCACGTTTAGGTTTCCAAGGTTCGATTTATAACTGGGGCTACAAATTTGAAGCCGACTTCGCAGGTGGCGACGCTTCAATTAAAGATGCCTATGTTAGCTACGGCACAAAATTTGGTGATACTAARTTKGGCTTAAAATTAGGTCAATCTCATATYCCATTTGGTTTGAATACWAAARTCAGCTCTAAATACATGACGTTCATGGATCGTCCAATGTTTGCTGATAATTCCGTTTCACCTGCTCGTGCAAGTGGTGCAGTTGCTTCTATAGCGGCAAAAGATTATCGCTGGAGCTTAGCGGCTGGTTTACAAAACGGTGCRTTTGATGGCGACAACGATACCTATGAAGTTAATGGTAGTACATTTGCTGTTCGTGGTTCATTTCTGCCTTATATGGAAGATAAAAGCCACTTATTACAAATCGGTGCAGCTTTCTTAACCCAAGGCGGTGGTGATTCATTCAAATTCCAACCAGATCTAGTTAGCCATGATGATAAATATAAACCTGTATCTACTGGCACCATCGCAGCAAATGACTTTGACGGCGCACAAGCCTTTACTGTCGATGCTTTAGCTGTATTTGGTTCTTTCCATGCAATGGCTGAATACTTAGACCACACTATTGAACAAGATAGTGGTAGTGACATTGATACAACTGCTTTTGCTGTTGAAGCTGGTTTTTTCTTAACAGGTGAATCTCTGAAATGGAAAAAAGGCTATACCTCAGGTATCAAACCAAAATCGAAAATGGGTGCATGGCAAATTGCAGCTCGTTTCGAAACTATCGAAATCGACCCAGGTTCATCATCTGAAGATGAGTTTGATAAGTTCACCGTTGGTATTAACTACTACCCAACTCAAAACACGCGTTTGATGTTGAACTACGATCAAGTTACGGATCTAACAGTTAATGGTTCTAGCGTAAATGATGAACCCTCTGCACTTAAATTCAGAGCGCAAGCTTACTGGTAGAAAATGTTGAGTTAATGTTTATTTAACTCTACGGAAGGAGCCCTGATAGCGTTGCTAGCAGGGCTTTTTTATGACCATTGCTTACTGTCAACAATCCTTCATTAATCTGCAAGCTTTTAGCAATACAGCTCTGCCAATATTGTCTACCCCGTCATTACACACTGATTGTTGATTCAAAGCCTACAAACCGCTATTTATAGAAGACTTCCATATGACTAAAGAAGAACTCTTACAGGGTCAGTCTCTGAACAAGATATTAGAAACCTCGGCGTTAACCCCGCTATTTCAACCCATCGTATCTTTAAAGAAAAATAAGATTTACGGTTATGAAGCGCTCATCCGTGGCCCTTCCGATAGTGGCCTGCATTCCCCCGTCAATTTATTTGATGCAGCTAGTCGCCATGGTCGTTTAGCCGAACTTGATTTGATGTGTCGTGACGTCGCCATCAAACATTTTGGCTTGCTAGGACTGAAACAGAAACTGTTTATCAATACCATTCCGGCGGCATTATTACAGCAAGATTATCAACATGGCTTGACGTTAAACTTCTTGAAAAAAGCAGGCATTCCTGCCGAGCAAGTGGTGATTGAGCTTACCGAACAATATCCGATTGATGATTACAATTTGATGCGCGATGCCACTGAGCATTATCGAGACATGGGATTTTCAATCGCGCTTGATGATCTCGGTGCTGGTTATTCCGGTTTACGTACTTGGTCTGAACTAAAACCAGACTATGTCAAACTGGATCGGCATTTTATGCAAAATATTCATGACGATGCTCAAAAACGTCAATTTGTGCAATCAATGTTAGATATTGCTACTAGCATCGACTGTCAGGTGATCGGTGAAGGTGTTGAAATTCGAGAAGAGTACCTTGTTGCTCAGGAAATGAAAATTGACTTTGTTCAGGGTTATTATTTTGCTCGCCCAACAGCACAACCCATACAAACAATAAAACCTGAATTATTTAATAAGCGCCAAACGAAAACGATGTTCAGGCAAGTGCAGCCTCGCTCAAATACGCTGGTGAGCAGCCTGCTTAGCAGTCATGCACCACTCAATGTCCAAGATAATGTCAATACCGTTGGTGACCGTTTTCAACAAGCCAGTGATTTGATTGCTCTGCCTGTTATCAATCATTTAAATAAACCAGTAGGCATGGTCTGGCGTGACGAATTTATGACCTTGTATGCCAGTCGTTATGGTCGTGATTTGCATGGTAGAAAACCCATTCAGATGTTTATGGATGACACTCCCATTATCGCTGAAATGAAGTTGCCACTTAAAACATTAAGTCAGCTCATCACCAGTCAAGATGAGCACAGTCAACATAGTATGTTTATCATCAC
>NVRG01000113.1 GCA_002400805.1 Gammaproteobacteria bacterium | reverse complement strand
AATGCAGACATATCAGGATTATAACTCTCATGAGTCTGTTCTGTAATAGTAAAATCAACTTCGGCAACAACTTGTGCTCGCACTCCCTCCATACCGACGATCGGTGACAAAATATCTACGATACGGCTGATATACAGTTTTTCCAGTTTTTGGGTATATTGAAATTGGTTATCACTCATGGCGATGCTTTTATCACGTGTCGACTTCGTCAGTAAGTTACCCCGTTGATCGACCACATTGACATTATCACTGGCCATATTAGGCACACTGGAGGCAACCATATGAGTGATCGCCGCCACTTGACCCTGTTCAAGGTTTCGACCAGCATATAAATTAATTACCACCGATGCAGTGGAAGGTTTGCGGTCGCGAACAAATACAGATTGTTTTGGTGTCGCCAAATGAACTCGGGCACTGCGTATATTTTGTATTTCAGTAATTGAACGAGCTAATTCTTGTTCTAATGCGCGTTGATAACGTGCTCGTTCAATAAATTGACTGGTACCAAAACCTTGGTCTTCGTTCAATATGTCCATGCCGGGTGAAGCACTACGAGGTAAACCCTCAGCCGCCATTTTTAACCGTAGGCTTTGAATTTTCCCAGCGGGCACTAACAGCTGACCAGTGCTCGGATCTAATTTATATTTAATGCCTGACTGCTGCAAAATGCTGACCACTTCTGATGCTTCTTTGGCCTGCATGCCAGAAAATAGTACTTGATAATTGGGTGACATCGACCACATTAAGATGTAGCCACCTAAAGCGATACTGGCAGCGATGGCCAACAAAAAACCAACTTGTTTCATGATTGGTTGACGTGACATATTTCCCTGCATCACGCCTATCGGTGATGTCGGTAAGGGCATTGTTGCTATAGCTGGATTTATCGGAGCGGGTGCATTTTCCATATTTTAACTCTTCATCTTCTGGTTGTATTGTGGCAAAAAATAGGGTTTTAAACCGCCATTCTCATTACTTCCTCATATGCCTTGACCAGTTTATTCCTGACTTGCATCGTTGCCTCAAATGCTACCGTCGCTTTTTGTCCTGCTATCATCACTTCGGCCAAACTTACATTCGGATCACCCATTTCAAATGCTGTTTTTAACTTAGATGAAGCTTGCTGAGTCTCATTCACTTTATCCACCGCTGTTTTCACCAACTCTGAGAAATCGACACGGCCACTCTCTTGACCGGCTGAAACCGAATTGGTTTGCTGTGTTGCTTGTGCCTGTGCAGCACGCATTTGGGTGAGTAATTGATTGGGGTCAATAGCGTTAATCATGGTTATTCTCCACTTAAATCTTTAATGATCTATGTCTATGCAGACTTCTTGCCAATCTTTTCAGGAATCGTAATTCCTTCATCTCTGAATCGTGAAAGTTTATAGCGAAGTGTACGCTCACTTATCCCTAGTTCTTTTGCTGTCATACGTCGACTGCAATTATTTTTTGCTAAGGCATCTAAAATATGACGTTGCTCATGACTGCGTAAGTCATCACCCAAATTTTCGGGGATATCGTCAGTGCCAATGTTTTGGCTGTCATCATGAAGCGCGGATAAACTTTCAAATGCCAAATCTTTGGCAGTAATTGTATTGCCTGGTTGCAATATCAATGCACGCTGCAAAACATTATCTAATTCGCGTACATTGCCTTGCCAATGGTGGGCTAATAAGCTGTTTTGAGCACAGGCACTAAATTCTGGCATGACTCTATCGGCGCGACCACAATAACGACTCAGTAAATGACGGGCTAGGGGCAAAATATCATCCAGCCGTTCTCTTAATGGCATTAAGTGCAAGGGGAAAACATTGAGTCGATAGAACAAGTCTTCACGAAAACGTCCTGCTTTAACTTCCTCGCGTAATAATCTATTGGTCGTCGCCAAGACACGTACATCTAAAGACAAGGTTTTTCGACCACCGATGCGCTCTACTTCCCTCTCCTGTAATACACGTAATAATTTTGCTTGCAGCCCCAGATCCATTTCCGATATTTCATCTAATAGGATCGAGCCTTTTTGCGCTTGTTCAAATTTACCGGCATACGCTTGACTCGCCCCGGTAAATGCACCTTTTTCGTAACCAAACAACGTCGCTTCCAGCATATTTTCTGGAATGGCTGCACAGTTGATAGCAACAAAAGGGCCGTCTTTTTGCATCGAGTTTTGGTGTAAAAACCGAGCAAGTACTTCTTTACCCGTGCCACTTTCCCCACTGATTAATACGGTTGCATCAGTGTCAGCAACACGCCGCGACAAGCTTAATAAATCTCGGGAGCTTTTATCGACCGCGATCATACCGTCATCGATTGTCGTGGTACGAATATAACGTTGCACTCGATCTAATAAATCATCGGCTTCGAATGGTTTAATAAGGTAATCACTGGCACCTTCATGCATGGCTTCAACCGCCCCTTGCACCGTGCCATATGCCGTCATTAATAACACGGGCAGTTCAGGCATCATTGCTTTGGCTTTTTTTAATAAGGTATGACCATCCATAGGACGCATCTGCAAATCCGTTAATAATAAACCTACTGGCTCATTGGCAAGCTTATCTAAGGCAGTTTGGCCTTGGTCGGTTGCGGTGACGTTGTAGCCAGCTAATTCAAGTGTATCGCATACGGCGTGACGCAGACTGGCATCATCTTCCACCACTAAAACTGTTGATTGATTCATTGCTTTGCTCCTATTTTTTCTGTGCTTTTAGCACAAATTGGCTAGCAGATTCATACATCGGCAACCTTAAACTAAAGGTCGATCCTTCACCTTCATCACTTTCAAACCACAACACGCCTTTATGTGCTTTAGCTATTGATTGCACTACGGCCAGACCCAAGCCGGTTCCTGATGATCGTGTGGTATAAAAAGGCTGTAATATTTTTTCTTTATCCGATTCCGGGATGCCCACACCGTTGTCTTCAACACTGATCTCGATGCAATCACTGCCATTTTCTTCCTGAAAATATTCCGCATAAATAGTGATTTCACCTTCATTGCCACAGGCTAATCTGGCATTATCAAGCAGATTATTAAGCGCACTGGCCAAGGCTTCTTCACACCCGTAAACAAAGGAGTTCTTGGCACTGTTTTCTACGGCTAAATTAAAATTATCGGCATCCACATGGGTAGAAAACTGTTGCTCAACCGCCACTAATAAATCGTTCACAGCAACCGGTGAGGTTGCTGCCATATCACCACGCGAGAATGCCAACATGTCTTTAACTAATCGTTCCATATGAGAAATACTGGCGTGTAGACGTTTGGCAAAACGATGTTGCAAGGCTTTATCTGTATTCTGTTTTAATAAAGGGGCCAGATAAAGTAAGGCCGATGAAAGTGGCGTTCTGATTTGATGGGCCAAACGGGCAGCCATTTCACCCATCACAGATAATCGCTGTAAGTGTGAAACTTTACTCTGCAACTGCCGAGTTTCAGTCACATCATTTAATAAAACAAGCTGACCAGGTTCACCATCTAATGGACTCGTCAGTATATTAACTAAGCGACCATCTGTTAACGAAACATCGTGACCATCATCTGATTTTGGCTGAAATGCACGGCTGATAATCTCCAGCCACTTTTCTCCTGCCAAGGGTTCACCCAATAAAGAAATAGCGGCAGCATTACATTCTAAAACTAGACCTTCGCCATCCAGCACAACTACACCGGCTGGTAATACCGCCAGTAAGCGAGTCATACGGCTCGCTATACGTGTTGCTTTTTGAGTTTGTTGATCGAGTTCTTGCGGGTGTCGGCTGTGGGATAAATCAGTGGTTAAATGAAGCTTGTCACTGTCTAGCTGCCAATCACGATCAGACAATTCAGCGCGGTGCATGGAGGACAGTTTGGCCTCCTGATTAACAGGCTGTGTAGCTGATACGTTCAAGTTCATATTGTTTTACCCTAACTAACGATAGTGGTTCTATCACTAATTGAGCAAAAAACATGCCTAAATATATTTCACGTTTACTTTCAAATGGTTACACGGCATTCCTCACAAAAGTCAAAGACATGACACCGTGATATTTTGTTCGGCCAAGTCTTATATTATTCAGACTCTCGTTGAATGCCATATTTTCGCATCTTTTCAACCAAGGTAGTTCGACGCATCTTTAATTTATTGGCGGCATGTGCCACCACGCCGGAAGCCTCTTCTAGGGCTTGTTTGATCAATAAATATTCTAGGTTGGCCAGGTGCTCTTTTAAATCTAAGCCATCTTCTGGCAGAGTATCAATCGCATCAACTGTGGCTTCATTTTCTACAACGGTCAACGGTCCAGGGCTCGCTACCTCTATCTGTTCAAYCGGTCGGAGTTCTGGACTTTGTTCAATGACAGTGGTCACCACCTCTGGTAAATCCTCACCTTGCAATTGAAACTTCTCCGGTAAATCATCAAAGTCTACCGTGCCGTAAGGGAACAGAATGACCAAACGCTCGATCACATTGGCTAACTCACGCACATTGCCTGACCAAGGGTAACGACATAAAGAGGCAATCGCAGCRGAGGTTAGTCTTACCGTGCCRCGATTTTCATGTTCTATSCGTGTAATCAACTCATKAATYAATAAGGGAATGTCTTCTGGTCGYTCTCGTAARGCTGGCAGCTCRATAGGAAAGACATTCAAACGATARAATAAATCTTCGCGGAAACGGCCTTCTTCGATATGAGTTTCCAAATTTCTATGKGTGGCKGCRATCACTCTTACATTTGTRATTAAAGATTTACTACTGCCCACACGTTCATAAGTWCGCTCTTGCAATACCCGCAGYARYTTYACYTGCATSKGCARVGGCATATCACCTATTTCATCYARRAABAKGGTGCCRCCYTCYGCCATTTCAAAWCGSCCYKYRCGHSYKGTMAYVGCACCRGTRAASGCRCCYTTYTCRTGKCCAAATAAYTCRCTTTCYARTAATTCWNGCGGKAWYRSSNCCACARTTMACSGGTACAAAAGGCTTWTSRYGWCKSKRAGAAWRRTRRTGCARAYTMCKMGCRACYACYTCTTTMCCCGTACCMGACTCWCCCAWRATWAAAACGGTGGCATCTGAATCAGATACCTGATCAATCATCCGCTGCACCGCTTTCATCGCTGAACTATTACCTACGAGGCGCCGAAAATCTGATGCTTTCTGGCCTTGCACTTCAAACTGACCACGATAAATCGTAGCCTGCTGTAAGGCATTGCTCAGTTGAGGATATTTTATTGGAAACCGTAAACCACCCAAGGTGCCGGGAAAATCAACCACGTCGACATCGGGAAGTTCGATAGTAAAAACCGGAACACGTGCTTCATGATTGACCAACTCGCGTAACAGCTGTTTGTTTTGATGTTTGCCACCACAATCACCGACCAATGCCATGACAATATCCGACAAATCACCCGCATCTTCAAACCATAAACTTGGATCCTGCACGATGACAGGTTGGCAATTGATAAACTCAATCAGTGTTGCTAAGGTCTCTCGTCGACTTTCATCAACATCAACCAATAACACATTATTTCCACTCATTTGTACTCCAGCACACACTTAAAGCTACATCGACAAAATCAATGTAAGTTATTCAGATAGCTGAAGTTAAACACTTTTCAAGTGGGTTGTCAAAAAAATGACGGTGATAGTGCTAAATCGATCTGTTCGGTGTAAAAAAACGCCGG
>NVRG01000112.1 GCA_002400805.1 Gammaproteobacteria bacterium | reverse complement strand
TTGCTAAGCAATAACCTTGATTCATCGTCAGACAAAGAAAACTCAACGGCAAGCTCTTCCCCGTTAAGACGCTCTATACAGCTGATTAGACGAGTCTGTTTTTCTGCTGGCTCAATCTGTTGCAAAATAGTTGCCATCATGGTCGCCGAACACGTGCCCACACTCCGAGGTATAATATGACTAAGCAGTGATAATTGTGACCGTTGAAACGAATCATCTAAGGCTAAATCAGCTTGGCAGCTATCAACTGACTGTCCGTAAGCACAGTTTTTTGCCTCATCAAGAATAAAAGACGCGGCGTAAGCGTGTTGCTCTGTAAGACTAAGCACGACATTGCTTATTGCCACTTTTACTTTATTGGTGATGCTGTAAGGACTACAACCACCGCTAGTATGACGACGGATAAAAAGCTCATAGTAGTCATTAACGTTTACGGAGGGCTCAAACTCTTGGCTCGATAATCTTATTGCGTCGCCATACATCGGCTCAAGCTCAACAATCTCATCATTAATACTGGCAACCCGTGTTAATAGTTGTTCATCAATAAATTCACATTTGCCCCCCGCCTCAATACCGTCACAATAGGCAGTGGCTGACAGGGCTAACAACAGTGCGATCACCACTGCTTGAATCTTATGTATCAGCATATTCGTTTAAACCTTCTCTTTCATGCGCTTCTTGGTGTAGGCAGTGTAAAGGCCGCGCTATGAAATTGAAACTGTTAAGCAATCATTTATTAATCTTAAACGAAGTTGTTATTGTCTAACATTGGCTGTACATTCGGGTGGTCAAAAATTTAACAAAAGCTTTGTGAGAGAACATGAAAAAACGTGTGTTATTTAATGGGACTGAAATKAACGTTTCWTTATCCATTCGCAGCCTACTACTCGCTGCTSTTGTTTTACCCGTGGTTTTATCTATTGCTGCCTGTGTACCGACCATCCAGAGAATTCATCACACGCCCGTCGTCATCGGCAAGGTCATTGATTTAGACACCTTACAACCCATTGCAGGGGCCATAGTTCAACATGAAGGTGTAGATGCCGACTATGATCTTGATGACATGATTGAAGCAGCCAAAAATAAGATCGTCACCAATAAGCAAGGTGAATATCACTTGCCTTCGACATCATCGATAAAAGCGGTTGTATTAATGCCGGGGCATGCTATCACTGATTATCCGGTAAGAATATCAACTCAAAATAACTCTGCCTTAGTATTTGCTTCAGCATCACTGCTAATGCGAGATGAAGAAACATCTGGTGCACCATTGTTGATTATGGATCCTGATCCAGAAACAATTGCTAATGCCCCACCGGGTGATTATCTCGATTACAAACTATTACGCACTTACCTCTATCCCCACTCTACCTTGGGCAAATGTAATCTTGGTATTGGTGGTGATGCTATCTCAGCGTTAAATACAGCAAGAAAAGCCTACTGGCGTCATATTAATGAGCCTGCCGTTAAGCAAGAAATCGTAGACGCTGCGTATCTAAATGTCCGTAATGTTTGGCAATATTTTTATAATAGCTGCGACTTTGGTGATGATCACACCATAGAACGTCGTGATGCTATCTATGCGGTTCGTGAAGTCACCGACCAAATCCAGCAAGAAGCCAGCGACTTAACCAGTAAATAATACTATTTAGATCCATCGATAAAGGTTACAGAGTGAGCATTAATATTTTTTCCAAATTAACAATAATTAGAACTTTCTTGTTTGCCACTTTGGCTATCATTGCTCATCCCACGATGGCTGACAATGGTGAACAGCTCACCAAACAAGTGAAACAAGAGTTAGATTCATTCATCGCTTTATATGATGAAAAAATCAATTATGACGCTCAGTTTCCTTACGACATTGCCGAGCATAATAACGATATAGAATCAGAGTTCTCACAGAACAATCCTGATAACACTGATCCAAATAAAGTTTTGGAATTTAAGCTGTCTGCCACCAAACAAATGATTGAATATTTGCAGACTATGCCTGCTGAAGAGATTAAGGAATTTCGAGAAACACTGGCTGATGCAGCAAAACAAGAGCAAGAAGATAAGGAATTTCAGCTGCAAAAGAAAAGAGAAGTAGCTGAATATAGAGAACAACAGCGCATAGCTAAAAGTTTGCCTACCTATAACCGCGATCACTTTTATCAGGCTGAACAAGAATTTTTTCAACATTACAATAAGCTAATCAATTTTGATGATCAAATTCCTGTTAGTTACTTTGGTTACCATCAGGATGGCATTTACCAACAAATCAAAGATCGTCTTGCTGATGCCTCCACCGCCAAAGAAAAGAGAGCTGCTTATTTAAGAGCGGAACAAAATGTCATTATGTTTGCCAGCCGACTCTATGCAATGTCAGCTGCTGATATAACTCAGTTTAGAGCTAATATTCTTACCGTGTCTAAACGAAAAAAATTGGTGGCTGAGCATAAAAAACTCAAAGTGAAGCTTGAGCAGCTAGCTGAAACCTTAGATGATTACAAAAATGAGGGTGAGGAGCTAATTTCAGATACGCCTAGTTGTAGCCATACTAATGTCGATTTCGACTGTCACTCACAGTGTGAAATACAAGTACGGGATATCATCACAGGCTTATATAAAACAGATTATGATTACAGTTGTGTAAGGCGTTGCAGTGATGGTGAAGAAAGCAAACAGTATGAATTCGACTCTGAAGAAAGCGATTGCGTTAGTGAACGGCGAGATGCCCAAGAAGCACTTGATAACATCAATCGCGATTATGAACCCACACTAAATGAATACAACAGAAAACTGGGACAACTCAGAGAAATTGAACGTCAACTTGATGAATAAATTGTTGTTGCTCTGACTTGTTCTGGTACTTCCCTATATCTGGTCTGGTCTAGAGATGGCATCTGTCAGCTATCGACCCAAAGCAGACAGTTAGATTATTTAACTTTAGCAGGGTAATAACCAATAATTCGGTACATCCATAGTTATTATCTCTGGCCAGAATCGAACAGGAACGGCAGTGAAGCCGATGGGTTTTAAGATTAAAAGTGGTGAGATTTTGTTGATGGTAACGTTGAAAAGGGTGTGTTTGCATGATATTAAAGAGCAGCATACAGTATGATAAACAAATACATCAATTGCATAATTTAAAACTCCTAACCCTGTTATATGGGAGAGTTACAGATGAATCTTCACCTGGTTTTTTTGAGTAGACGACCTCATCAGTACTTCGCCATGCGTTTTTTGAGCACTATTTTTTCTACGATATTATTAATTGTATTGTCATTACCGCTAAAAGCCGAGGCTCTTGATTTACAAGCTGAGTATGAATCGTTGACTAGTGAGTGTGAGAAAAAGAACATTGTCAGTTGGGTTAATCAGTTTGAAAACTTTGGTCACCAACTATATATACAATCTAAAAATACACATTTGGCAAAGCTTGAAAGTGAGAGTGAGCTTTATTGGCTGTATGCTTTTTTTGGTACACCTTACCTCCACCAATTTTCCAACAACCAAGCTTATACAGGTTGCTGGGTCTATTTAAATGAGTTTGAAAATGCATTAAACGATAAGAATACCAAAGTTGTCGAACACTCTCTGGATGTTTGGCAAGCATGTGTGTGGGATTTGTTTCGGAAACCACAAGTAATGGTTGATAAGTTTATCGCTTGTTACAACGATATACCTAAAATGTAGATCAGGATTATCCAGATACTAGGGGGAGGAGAGATGATTAATAAACGACTCATATTTACTTTTTTGCTCTACAGTTGTTTCTTACATGCAGCTTCGATAACAGACTCTATTTTAGAGATTCCAGCGGGCAGTATTTTTGAGTTGAGGAATGAACTAGAAATACCTGCCAATCGAGATTTCATCGTATTGGGTAAAAACAGGCTTAATGATAGTTTTAATCAAATCAATCAGACGTTTAATCAGCTAAATGATCCCTATCCAGATAAGCAGTATTATCATTACTACGATTATTTATATCGCTGGCAGCAATCAGTAAATCAAAGCTATCAAGATTGTCTTGAGCGGCACCGAGTTTTTTATAGCTATGATGATGACGTTAATTCAAACAATATTATTATCAATAATGGCAGTAATAATACTAATGTCATCATCAACAAGGCGGATGATATTACGCCGAGCTATGGCAGTTACATCAGTCATAACGCCTGCATTAAACCCGAACATACGCTGTCGGTTTTATTAGTAGATAAAAAGGCATCAGGCGCAGGTGGAGTTTTTCGTTCATCTCACCAATTCAAAGTAAAGTCCGTAAGACAAACACGAGAGCGTGGCTTTAATGTGGTCACGGTATATTTTGATCATGAAATCGCCACAGGCATTCAAATCATTACCACACAGTCGCCAGAAGATATTCAAATCGCTCAGTTGCAATACCGTGAATCAGGTGATGGTTTTTTTGAAGGCCTGGGCAATGCCTTGGCTGCATTAACGGATATTGGTGGTCATTATTTCAATATTAAATTGGCCGAAAAACGTTACTATGATTAGGAGATGAGTCGATGGACAACTCAGCTGATATTAGTCCAGAGATGATTGTTATTCCAACTGGATATTTCCCCAGTGTTTCAAACGGGAATAGTCGTTACGCTGGAAAAGAAGTAGTCTCGTTTGAGCTTGCAAAATATACCGTAACCAACCAGTTATGGCAGTCAGTGATGGACTTTATTCCTGATTCAAAATTTAATAAGTCACTCGATCTTCCTGTCGTGAATGTGAGTTGGTTTGATGTACAGTCATTTTTAGAAAACTTAAATAAACAAACAAACAATCAATATCGTTTACCAACAGAGCTGGAATGGGAGTATGCAGCTCGAGCAGGATCGGTAGGTGATTATTATTTCCCTAGGAAAAACATCTATCACAGCAACGGACAAAAGAACGTCGTTAACTATGATAAAAAGCGAAATGGTACGGTGGAGGTTGGATCATTACCGCCTAACCCTTGGGGTTTGTATGAAATGTTAGGCAATGTATGGGAATGGGTGTCAGATGAGGGAGGCCATCTATATCCCTATATGCTTGGTGAACATGATACTGGCTTGATGAAAGGAGGCTGTTGGGCCAGTGGTAATGAACATATTAAGTTGGGCTCGAGAGAAGAGCATGAAAGGAACATGGAAGGCTGGGATACGTTTGGTTTTCGAATTGCTAGGGATTTATAAAGTTCGGTTAGCAATCAATCCATAGACTTAATTATATTAATCAGCGACTAACAACCATGTTGCGAATGGTGGAGTATCTGGGTCAAATTTGAGGTTATTCCCTAGATACTCGACAGTCCTTTTTTCCATCCCATACTCATCAAACATTATGTGTAGAAGCGTTTGTCCCTTTTTTTTATCATCAAAATCTTCTACTTTGATAAATCCATACCTTCCTGCTATATCGCTTTTGAATAGCGCCATATTATGTCTGCTATTATCCCAGTCACCGAAGACGTTGAGCTTAGTTATGTAATTTATCACTTCAATTTCTGGGCGTTGCTCTTCATTAAGTACCTCTCTCTTTATGATAGCACCTACACCTGCAGCATCAAGAAACACGCGTGCTTCGGCTTGAGTTGCAATGTGATAACCCGAGGTAATGTAACGGGAACGCTCAGGAACGTCATACTTCGGATTCCACATAAGAACTTCGCCCCACCCTAAATAGGATTTCCCTCCCAACGCCATATCTGTAATCACC
>NVRG01000111.1 GCA_002400805.1 Gammaproteobacteria bacterium | reverse complement strand
TGCAACTCACAATGGATGCCTTTAAACGTGTCTTTGCTTCTGATCTCGAACCCGTTCGATGGGCACGACGCCTAGGACTGAAAACCGTCAATCAAAGTACCTTGTTGAAAACCCTATTTATGCAACAAGCATCCGGCCATCGTTTTGCTAACCCAGATCTAACTGAACAGAAATTTTAATTTTCTTTCGCCATGCTCTTAAAAATCGCTACAATAACCACTTAGTATTAGAAGACGTTCCGCCTCGAACATCACACCCCTCCCCTCCACCAGAGTTTGTAACAATCTAGTTAGTTATCTGTCACTATAATTGATTTGAAATACGACACATAAACCAATGGTATCTAACTTATGATTTTATCAAAGTTAAACTCGCTTAAATTCCAAATAGGAATTCCTCTATTATTCCTTTTTCTCATCTTAGCGGGCTCRCTRGGTTTCACCATTTACTCACTTAAACTTCGYCARCAYGACTAYCTSATTTTAAATCACATTGGCCAATTACAAGTCATTGCCAATAACCTCACCGAACAAGCGCGTAATTATGTCAAACAAGCACCTGATAGCTACGATAAATATAATCGTGATCTTGAAACCTACTGGCTAACATTACAAAGACAAACAGGTAGATTTAATACCATCATTTCTGAACTAAACTCACGCGAACTTAGCTCTAGCCTGACCGGGAAAGAGGAAACCATTTATTGTAATTATGATGATCATTCACAAAACCAACTCACCGCTTCATTAAAACACTGGATCCTATTCAATAATGAATTAGCACTAAAACTGGGCAATGAYTTAGACAACCCTAGACTCACTTGGGGAGCAGAATTTATTGTTACTCACGGTGATGATTTGGTGACATCGACCCAACTTTTGGCTGTCGCCTTCCAGCGAATGATGGAAGCAAAACTCAATAACATTCGTTTATTTCAATGGCTCACGGTAACGGTTGGCTTACTCTCATTATTAATGGTACTTTTTGTAATTCAGCGTCGTGTTATTCGGCCGTTAAACGCAACCGTTGATGGCTTTAAAAAAGTCGCTCAAGGTAACTTTAATCATAAAGTACCCGTGTTAACTAATAATGAACTCGGTCAAATGGCCATCGCCTTAAAYCACTTACTTGATCGGCTTAAYAGTATTTTTCGACTCACTGATCGTATTAATCAAGGTAATCAACTTGATGAAATGTTGGCGTTTATCCATGAAGAATTTCAAACATTTGTACCCTTAGAYTGGGTAGGCGTATTTTTCACCTCMGCTGATGGCAAACGCATGGTGTTAGAGCGCTGTTATTGTGAATCTACACCTCCTATTAAAGATGGTGATACTTTTATTATTGAGGGTAATAGTTTCGAAAAAGCATTAGAAAACAATTTACCTATTTCAGCTGACTTTGATGTTACCCCCCATTCAACCATAGAAGAAAAATTTGCTAACCACGGCTTACAATCAGCACTATTTTTACCTCTAAAAATCGTAAAYAGTGATCCCGTCRTYATGGTCTTTGCRAGTGCTACGCAAAGCTACTCCAATGAACATGTTGAATTCTTAAATAATATTGCTAATACCGTCTCTCACGTCTTAGAAAAAACGGTAGTGGCGGAAAACTTAGTCTCAGCCGCMATCAGTGGATTAGCCAAGCTCGCTGAAAGCCGCGATCCAGAAACAGGCGATCATTTAACTCGCATGGCCTTATATTCAGCCATTATTGCTGAAGAATTAGCACTAGAGGGAGAATATACCGCTCTCATCACGCCTCAATATGTACGCGATGTCTATAACTTTGCACCGATGCATGATATTGGCAAGGTCGGCATTAGTGACAGCATATTGCTTAAACCTGGTCGTCTTGATCCTGAAGAACGTAAAGAAATGGAACGTCATCCCACCATTGGTGGCGAAGTACTCAGAAAAGCAGAACAACAAATGCAGGCCATGGGCCACAGTATTTTTTCCATTGGCATTGAAATTGCTGAATGTCACCATGAGAAGTTTGATGGTAGCGGTTACCCCAAGCAGTTAAAGCAACAGGATATTCCGTTATCTGCACGCATTGTAGCGGTCGCAGATGTATTTGACGCCTTAACGTCGAAGCGTCCATATAAAGAAGCCTGGCCAATTAAAAAGACGTTGGAGGTCATGCAAGAAGACTCAGGAAAGCACTTTGACCCGGAAGTTATTGCCGCTATGTTTAGATCGTTACCAGCAATTACCGATATTTACGACAGACTAAAACATGTTTAATAAGGCTTACAAATGAATTCAAAAATATCCCATAAAATTTTTGCCGGTTACATTGCTGGTTTTTTCTTATTCTTAATTTTTTCGGGCCTAACGCTATTTAACGGTCAACGCATTAATACTGTCACCCAAACATTAGCTGAAAACAAACTGCCCGGGCTTGTTGCCATTGCAGATTTAAAAAGTAATATTCAAAGTCAGAAGATAGCCTTGTATGAGTTGTATGCCACGGCCGACAGTTCTATGTTTCGCAAACGTTACAATCAAGAAACTGAGTTAATGCAAGCCTTGCTGCAAAAAGTAAGTGAACTGCCAGAATATCAAACCTACGACTCACAAATTTCCTCGTTATTAGTCACTCAGGAAAAGACGGCAAATCGCTTTGTGGCCGAAATGACCATGCAATCTGTCGATTGGGATAATGCTCGTGACACCTTAGCCACGTTTAGTCGTTCGGCAGAAGATACCTCAGCAGTATTAAATTCACTTTCAGATGAGGCTGAACTCGCCACGTTAAATCAAGCTGAATGGTCACGTCAGCTTATTAGTCAGTTAATCAATGTGAGTTTTGCAATTACTTTCCTAGTGATTGTCGGCTTATATTTTATGACAATCTACACGCGAAAAAATATCATTTCCCCGCTAACTAATATCAGTAATAAACTAAACTCGTTAACCGCTAATCGCGATATAAGTCAACGGCTTAAAGTTGAAACTGACGATGAAATTGGCGGCATTGCTAAAGCAATCAATGGTCTACTAGAAGAATTCCAAAGCTTAACAAAAACGCTGGATGAAACAGCAAATAATCTAAGTAGTACGGTGGAGACATTAACCTCGGTATCCAATCAAACTCGCGATAGTATCGAACTACAAAACCAACAATTGAACGCGGCGGACTTACTTAGCAATCAGATTTCCGATCAAGTGACAACGATTACTTTGAAATCTGAAATAGCCTCTCAAGAAGCGACTAATTCCGCTCAAATCTCAGCTGAGGGTCAAGACGTTGTTACCTCTAACCGAGTAGCCATTGATGCACTCGCGCGAGAAGTGGAAGATAGTGCAACCGTAATTGCCAAACTAGGGAAGGATTCAGAACAAGTTATTAGTGTGCTTGATATCATCAAAGGTATTGCGGAACAAACCAACTTATTAGCGCTCAATGCTGCGATAGAAGCTGCACGTGCAGGTGAAGCCGGACGTGGCTTCGCGGTTGTAGCCGATGAAGTTCGCCAACTATCACAAAGTACCAGTAATGCGACTGCTGACATTAATGAGATTATGAATAACTTACGTACGGTGGTGCAAAATGCCAATCGCTTGATGGGCCAAGCACGTGAGCAAGCTGATGCCAGTGTCTCGGTGGCCATTGAAGCTGAAAACAAACTGCAATCAATTCAAGATACTAGTCAGAAAATCCTTGCGGCTAATAGTGAAATAGATACTATTGCTCATACCCATCAAGGCCATGTGAATGAAATCAAAGTGCATATGGAAAGTGTGCAATTACAATCGGGGACAACAACCAGTAATATTTCGGCGTTACAACAAGCTTCAGATGAACTGGGCGTGCTTGCAGATAACCTTCGCCARCAAATMAGCTCTATTAAATACTGAGTTTAAATCACAATAAGYTAACTCAATGGGAAAGCTTATWGTGTATTTTGTTCTATCAACTCKCGTTGCTGTAATGCAGCATCRTTRAKTAACAACTCTACSTCTTTAGCTTTATCGATCATATCGGTTTGCTCTTTCCACACATGATCTTCWACTTTTTGAGTTTCRTCTGARCATGCNSSCAWRAACAACNASYGWMAAAAATAGAAAYAWAACTTTAATCAYCTTTCCCTCTCTNTARMGYYAAWYATYAACATTRTCAGTATAGTCCWAATTKCAGRCATAAAAAAAGCAGCTACTAGCTGCTTTNYTTATTGAAMGTTTAACTGATTTTTAGGTTYTKATACGTCTACGTAASCCCATGAAACCAAGTAAAGCGGGCGTTAATAACCATAAYGCTGCAGGCACTGGTACCGCMGCAACATCYGCAGTTACATACGCTTCATCATTCACACAGGCCATAGTTACATATGTGCTCAGTCTGCCACCAACGCTTGGATCAAAAATACTAAGCAAGCTCAAATCAAAGCCACCTTCCAGTACATTGTCGTCACCACCATTATTTCCCCAAGAGCCTGAGAAAAACGTTTCTTTTGTAGCTCCAATCATCTTATATGTTTCAGTAATATGATCAGGGGCATAATCATTATCATAGATGTCAGCGCCTTCCCATGTTCCGCCTTCTAAAAGGGAAAAACTGGCAATGCCAGTGTCGTTATTTACGCCGAGTAAACGAATGGCATATTGAAAGCCTGATGAATCGGTTGTTGGATCGGTAGCTGCAACACCAAAATCAGTGACACCAATTGCAATATCACTTAAATAGATAGGATTACCTCTTCCAGATCCTGTTATCCCACCATCTAAAATTTCGCCACCAATCAGACCAAATTGAAATTGACCATTTTTAATGCTGGTACCTAAATAATTAATATCCCAGCGGTCACCGCCACTTGCATCGTTATATTCTTGACTGCCGCCATGGGTATTCCACTTGCTGGAACCTTCTACACCATCGGTATTCCATTGGTACTCACTACCCGTGATACTGCCATCTATTGTGGCAGCAACGCTGTTTAATGAAATCAAACTAAATAATACTGTTGTTAAAAAAGTTATCGCTTTCACTGTGCTTTCCCTAGCTATTAATATCAATAGCTGCGGATTATATAGAGGTCAACAACACGCTGTATATTGTACTTTGGTACTAGAGACTACTTTTTATTTAACAATGACTTAAACGTTCACTTAGATAGGAAGGAACATCAGCGAGGCAGCTTTCACCACTACCGTCTTGATTAAACGACCTGTTTTATGAGAAACGATATCGGCCAAGTTTTCTTGGGTTGCAATCATTTGGCCTAGTAATCGTTGATAGCTCAGGTTACGTCGCTCATTTTCTAAACTATCACTTAATAAAAACAAGTCGCCTTGTTCATTACGGCTTTCTGCTAATAACCAAGCAGCAATTTCAATATTTCGTGCACTGTTATAGAGCTTTTGCTCATCAATGCTGGTTAGATAATAAAATTCCGTATGGTAGTCATATGACGCCATTAGCATCGTACGCAGACCGACAATAAAAGGTAATACACGATCACCGCCCTGATAGTCAGGATCTAAGGCTAAATGGATTAAATCTGTGGATGAAAGCTTATTCAACTGGGTGTATTTAAAATCGTGTGGTCGAGAGAACACCAAGCTAACGCTATCTTCGATATTTCGCTGCGCTTTGTCATATCTAGCTGATGGATTACGTTTATAGAGTTTGAGCATCAACTGTTCGAGATGCTTCATCACCGTACGTTGATGTAGCTCAATAACTTCATCAATATCACTTTT
>NVRG01000110.1 GCA_002400805.1 Gammaproteobacteria bacterium | reverse complement strand
CGATGGTAGTGTGGGAGTTCCCATGTGAGAGTAGGTCACTGCCAGGCTTTTATTTTAAAGATACCCAGTCCTTTTATAGGTCTGGGTATTTTTTTGTCTGTGATTTAGGAATGGACCTATATTTTTATGCCGTGACAACGGTGTATTACACGTTGGTGATATAGAAATTTTTATATTTAGGGTCAAGCATTAACCTTCGATCAAAAATAATTACTCATTGTTCCTAGACTCACCCAAACTTTACTGCTATGCTAACTTTCAATTTCTAGAACAACCCCCCCTTTATATAAATCAGTGCAAAAATGCACGTCTCTAATATATTTCTATTTAAAATTCCAAATCTAGGTACTACATGAATCTAACTGATCTTAAGAAGCAGTCTGCTGCTAAACTTATGGAACTGGCCATCTCTATGAAACTTGATGGCTTGGCTCGAAATCGAAAACAAGATTTAATTTTCGCCATCGTGAAAGAACATGCGAAGCAAGGCGATGAAGTTTATACCACCGGTGTTCTTGAGTTATTACCCGACGGCTTTGGATTTTTACGGTCACCAGAAGATTCCTATATTGCCGGACCGGATGATATCTATGTATCACCAAGCCAGATCAGGCGTTTCCATCTACGTACTGGTGATACTCTTAAAGGTAAAATACGGGCACCTAAAGACAGCGAGCGTTATTTTGCTTTAATTAAAGTCGAAGAAATTAACTTCGAAAAACCAGAACAATCAAAAAATAAAGTTCCTTTCAAGGACTTAACACCGTTATTTCCCAATGAGCGTTTTACCCTTGAGATAGGCAACGGCAGTACCGAGGATTTAACCCCACGAATTATTGATCTGGCTTCACCGATAGGTAAAGGTCAACGCGGTTTGATTGTCGCACCACCAAAGTCAGGTAAGACTATGATTTTGCAGATGATTGCACAATCAATCGCTGAAAATCACCCAGATAGCACGCTGATTGTATTGTTGATTGACGAGCGTCCTGAAGAAGTAACCGAAATGGTACGTTCGGTCCGCGGTGAAGTGGTATCGAGTACGTTTGATGAACCTGCAACGCGCCATGTGCAGGTAGCAGAAATGGTGATCGAAAAGGCAAAACGCCTAGTTGAGCACAAACATGATGTTATTATTTTGCTTGATTCAATCACTCGTTTGGCTCGAGCCTATAATACGGTTGCACCTTCATCAGGTAAGGTATTATCAGGTGGTATTGATGCGAATGCATTGCAACGACCAAAACGGTTTTTTGGTGCGGCACGAAATATTGAAGAAGGTGGTAGTTTAACCATCATCGCTACTGCATTGGTAGAAACGGGTTCACGTATGGACGAAGTCATCTTTGAAGAATTCAAAGGTACCGGCAATATGGAACTTGTGCTCGAGCGTAAGCTTGCGGATCGACGTATTTATCCTGCTATCAACATCACTCGTTCTGGTACTCGTCGAGAAGAATTACTGACTGAAGATGACGATCTGCATAAATTATGGATCTTACGTAAGTTACTCGCACCAATGGACCCTGTTGAATCGATGGAATTTATCCTGGACCGATTTAAAGCGACCAAAACCAATGTAGAATTTTACGATACAATGAAACAGGGTTGACCATAGACAAATTGTCGTCAACGCTACCGCCGGCACTATTTATTATGGGGCCGACTGCTGCAGGTAAAACAGATTTGGCTATAGAAATAGCCAAACGTTTTTCAGTCGAAATTATCAGTGTTGATTCTGCGCTTGTTTATAAAGGCATGGATGTTGGTACGGCTAAACCCAGTATTGAAGAACTAGCACAGTATCCACATCATCTAGTTGATATTATTGAACCTATAGATAGTTATTCAGCCGGTAGTTTTCGCAAAGATGCATTGCGCTTAATGGCTGATATTACGGCTAGGGGTAAGGTACCGTTGTTAGTGGGCGGCACGATGTTGTATTTCAAGGCATTACAATATGGTCTTGCTGAATTACCTTCAGCGGATCCTAAAATACGTGCCCGTTTAGATGCTGAAATTCGACAACATGGTTTAGCGCATTTACATAGTCGACTTGCAGCTGTTGACCCTGTTTCTGCTCAACGTATCCATGTGAATGATCCTCAACGTTTGCAGCGCGCGCTCGAGGTCTATGAAATTACCGGAAAGTCACTAACTGAACTGACCAAAGATACACAACAGGCATTACCTTATCGCGTTATTAAAGTGATTTTAACACCGTTCGATCGTGCTGTTTTGCACCAACGTATCGCCAAACGTTATGAGAGGATGATGGAAAACAATTTTATTGAAGAAGTAGAAACCTTGTTTTCCCGTCATGATTGTCACGCTAATTTGCCCGCTATTCGTGCAGTTGGTTACCGCCAAGCATGGTCATATTTGGCGGGGGAATACGACAAGGATACTTTTATTGACAAGGCGATTATTGCGACTCGTCAAATGGCCAAACGCCAATTAACGTGGTTACGCTCACAAAAAGATGGCGTATGGTTCGATAGTGGGGCTGATCTTCCTGTTGAATGCGTTGTTCATTATTTACAAGATGAACTTCATTAGAATTAAAATTAATGCTTGACGAAGTAACATTGGCTTTTACAATAGCTCGTTTGCATATATATTTGTAGTTAGAATAATAATAACTGGCTGGAGAGAGTTATGGCTAAAGCACAATCATTACAGGATCCGTTTTTGAATGCCTTACGGAAAGAAAATGTTCCTGTTGCCATTTATTTGGTAAATGGCATTAAATTACAGGGGCAAATTGATTCGTTTGATCAATTTGTTATTTTGTTAAAAAACTCGGTAAACCAAATGGTGTATAAACATGCTATTTCTACCATTGTACCGAGCCGAAATGTCAATTTTACTATTGATGAATAAGGGAGCACATTGATTGTTTGACCGCCCCGATAGTAATGCGGCTTTTGATGAATCATCAGCAAAAGAAGCCGTTGTACTTGTACACCTTAATTTTAATGACCCAGACTTTGCCGAAGCAGAACAAGAGTTTATTGAGTTAGTTAATTCAACAGGTGCAGATATCTCTGTGATTGTTCATGGCAAACGGCACCGGCCAGATCCTAAGTATTTTGCCGGTACCGGTAAAGTGGACGAAATTCATCAACATATTCTTGCCGCTAATGCCGCTCTGGTTTTATTTAATCATGAGTTATCCCCGAGCCAAGAACGTAATTTAGAACACAAATTACAATGCCGCGTTATCAGCCGCACCGGATTGATCCTCGATATATTTGCACGGCGTGCACGCTCGCATGAAGGTAAGTTACAAGTCGAACTTGCACAATTGAAGCATATGTCGACTCGTTTAGTACGAGGTTGGACTCACTTGGAACGGCAAAAAGGCGGGATCGGCCTACGCGGGCCAGGTGAAACGCAGCTTGAAACTGATAGACGCTTGTTGGCTCAACGTATTAAGTCACTTAAAAAACGCTTAGCTAAAGTGCAATCACAACGTGATCAGGGCCGGCGTTCTCGGCAACGGGCTGGAGTGCCCGTTATTTCGTTGGTAGGTTATACCAATATGGGGAAATCCACCTTATTTAACAAAATGACTTCTGCAGACGTGTATGCGGATGATCGTCTCTTTGCTACTTTGGATCCCACCTTAAGACGGTTAAAACTGATGGATACCCAGGCCTTAGTCTTGGCTGATACGGTTGGTTTTATTCGAAAATTACCCCATGATCTGGTCGAATCATTTAGTTCTACCTTGGATGAAACACGCGATGCTGCTCTGTTGTTGCATATTGTGGAAGCGGGTGTATCAAATCGAGATGATTTAATCAGCCACGTGGATGATGTTTTGCGGCAAATTGGAGCGGACGACCTACCGCAAGTGATTGTCTATAACAAAATTGATAAGATTGACGATCTTCCCGCGCGAATAGAACGCAATCAACAAGGTCAGATTACCCGAGTGTGGGTTTCAGCCCAGACAGGTGAAGGCATGGATTTACTTCGATTGACATTACAAGAATATTTCCCTGAACTACAGCAAGAATATCAATATAAGAACTAATTTCTGACAGTATTAGGTTGCGCTTGCCTGACATGTCCGTAAAATAGTCGTGTTTATATTAAATAATCCTATTTACTCATTTTGGAGAGCTATAAATGGCTTGGAATGAACCTGGCAAAGGCGAGAAAGATCCTTGGGGCAACCGTGGTAACGATGGTCCCCCAGATCTCGATGACGTAATTCGTAATGTGCAACGTAAATTAAGTGGCATATTTGGCGGTGGCTCTTCAGACAATAACGACTCATCTGGTGGTGGGACACTAGGTCTTGGATTGATCTTTTTGGTCATCTTCATTGTATGGCTAGTCTCGGGTTTTTACATTATTGACCCTGCTGAACGTGGTGTAGTACTACGCTTTTCAGCATATCAACAAACCACAGGCCCTGGACCGCATTGGCATATCCCTTATCCAGTAGAACGGGTTGAAGTTGTTAATGTTGAGGAAAGTCGAACCGCTGAAATAGGTTTTCGCTCTACCGCTGGTCGTTCAGGTAACATCGCCTCAGAATCATTGATGTTAACCAAAGATGAAAACATTATTGAAATGAAAGTTGAGGTTCAGTATCGCGTGGATGATGCGGCCGACTACTTATTCAATGTTGAAAATCCAGATTTAACCTTACGCCAAATGACCGAAAGTGCGGTGCGTGAAGTTGTCGGACAAACCAGCATGGATGAAGTCATTAAAAGCGGTCGTGCCGATATGGCACCGAGAGCTAAAATATTGTTACAACAATTATTGACTGATTATGGCACAGGCTTGTTTGTCACTAGCTTCAATATCCCAGATATTCAACCCCCTAGCCAAGTGCAAGCTGCGTTTGCTGATGTGGTCAATGCCAGTGCTGATAAAGAGCGGATGAAGAACGAAGCTGAAGCTCATGCTAATCAAATTGTGCCAAAAGCACGTGGTGCAGCTTTCCGCGTGATTCAAGAAGCGGAAGCCTATAAAAGCCAGATCCTAGCCAAGGCTCAGGGTGAAACCAGCCGGTTCTTGCAAGTAATGAAAGAATATGAAAAAGCGCCTGACATTACTCGTGAACGCATGTACTTAGATACGATGGAGTCGGTTTATAGCAATAGCCAAAAAGTGATGGTTGATGTCTCTAAAGACAGTAGCAATGTCTTGTATTTACCGTTAGATAGATTGCGCGGTGGCAACGCATCATCAGCTGCTCGTCTTGACCTAACCAACTTAACTACCTATCCAGGTTCTGACTCGACAAGTTCAACATCGAGCTCAGCACGTGATAATGCCCGCAGTAGAGGAGGACGCTAAGATGTCGTCACGCATGAACTTAATTATTATTGTTGGCTTCCTAGTTGTCATGTTGCTCAGTACATCGATTTTTTATGTCGATCAGCGTGAACGTGTGTTGTTATTACGTTTAGGCCAAATTGAACAGGCAGATTACGCACCAGGTATTCATTTCAAAATTCCACTTCTTAATGAAGTTAAACGCTTTGATGGTCGCACCTTAACCTTGGATGTGAAACCTGAAGAGTATCTAACCGGTGAAAAGAAAAAGTTACTGGTAGATTCGTTCATTTTGTGGCGTGTTTCTGACACTTCAATCTATTACACCGCTTTGGGCGGTGATAAACGCCGTGCCGGTCTGCGTCTGTTTAATATCGTTAATAACGCATTGCGTGATGCCTTTGCCAAACGAACGGTGCAAGATGTT
>NVRG01000109.1 GCA_002400805.1 Gammaproteobacteria bacterium | reverse complement strand
TTTTGGCGGAATTTACCACGCTACGGCCAGATTTATATAACAAAGCACATCTCGCTGCTGGCGGCATAACGGCAGCAGATCGTCATGGCAAGGCCATGTTTTATCCGTTCTTGAGTTTATCTATTGGTGCCGTCAAATTACATGATTTTGACACTATTAATAATGAAATCGATTTGGCTGAAGTTGCCAGTCGGGCCAAATCAGCCGCAAAGAAACAATCTGGCAATAGCTTGTTTCAGTTAACCCAATAGGATTAGCTGCGCTGACAAAAGGACTTTATGACTTACGCAACTTGATGAAGTTGTTGGACTACATAATCAACACGGTGTTTAATTTGGTCACGAATATGAGCAAATTCAGCAATCAGCTCTTGTTCGTCACCTTTAAGTTTAGCGGGATCGGGCAAGGGAAAATGTAATTTCGCCATGTGTGGATTCATAATCGGACATTGCTCTTCAGCGTTGTCACACAAGGTCACCAACAGATCGGCCCACTCCAACATCTCTCCATTAATTCTAATCGACTGTTGCTGAGAAATATCAATGCCCACTTCCGCCATGCTTTTAATTGCACGTTCATTCTGCCCATGCGCCTCGATGCCCGCCGACTTAGCGTCAATTAAATCACCCGCCAGTTCTCGCGCCCAACCTTCTGCCATTTGCGAACGACAGGCATTGCCGGTGCACAAAAACATTACTCGTAATCTATCCATATTTATTATTTCCATTTACTAAACTGACGAAACTTTAACAGTCAAATATTACAAACATATGAAATATATAAAGATTTGACAATAATCTTTGTGGTATTTTTCGTTCAGGACAAAAGTGAAAGCTCTATATAAAAAAATGGAGACCCATCTGATAGAATGCCTGCTTACCTACCTAATATAGAAGCCTCAATTGTGAAAAAATTATTTGCCTGTGCACTACTCGTGCTGCCACTACTGACTCCAATAACTGGCTTTGCTGAAACTACTCGTTATGTCTCTGATGAGCTTGAAATCACCATGCGTAATGGCAAAGGCGTTAAATTTGCGATCCGTAAGATGCTGTCGAGTGGAGCGAAACTAAATGTGCTCGAAACTGATCCTGCTGGTTATTCTAAAGTGCGTACCAGTAATGGCGTTGAGGGCTGGGTATTAACCCGTTATTTAGACAATATGCCAAGCTCACGTGCTCAGCTGGCATCCAGCGAACAAAGAGTCGCTAATATTGAATTGGAATTAGCGAAATATAAAAGTGAAATTGAGGCTTTATCATCACAAAACAGTGATACCGATACACAAAACTTAACGCTAACAGAAACCTCACAGCGTCTAAGCAAAGAACTCGACAATCTACGGCGAACAGCCTCCAATGCCGTGGCTTTGGATAATGAAAACCGCCAACTCAAACAACAACTACAGGAAATTGATCATCAAACACAATTATTGATCATCGAAAACAGTGGTTTGAAAGACAGTGATGCAAAACACTGGTTTATGATTGGTGCTGCCGTTTTGTTTGCCGGCATGTTGTTAGGTTTGATCTTGCCACGACTACGTTTCCAGAGAAAAAACTCTTGGAATAACCTATAAGATTAAGCGCATACATCCCCAAGCCAATCTAAGTTCAAATCCAAATATATGCGTTGAGTCCCAATCTTATTGACTCGACCTAATCAAGAAGGGAATTAAGGCGTAGATATGAAAACATCTACGCCTTAATTCCCTTGATTACACATTTTAAAAGAGTGTCGTTATGACAATACGAGTAGCAATCAATGGCTTTGGCCGTATGGGAAAATTAGCCTTGCGTGCAGGCTGGGCCAGTGATGAATTAGAGTTTGTTCATATCAATGAAATAAATGGTGATGCCAACTGCCACGCTCATTTATTAGAATTTGACTCCGTCCACGGTCGCTGGGGTGAAGATAAAACCATCACAGCCACGGCCGATCTCATCACGATTGATGAACAACAGATTACCTTCAGCCAACACACCTCACCTGCCGATGTAAATTGGCAAGATTTGAATGTTGATATTGTTTTTGAATGTAGCGGCCAATTTAAAACAGAAGAACAATTACAGGCCTATTTTGATCAAGGTGTGAAAAAAGTACTGGTGTCTGCACCTTGCCCCGAGCCTGCATTAAACATTGTTTATGGTGTTAACCATGATCGCTACGATCCAGCTCAACACAACATCGTGACCGCCGCTTCATGCACAACGAACTGCTTAGCCCCACTGGTTAAAGTCATGCATGAAAACATCGGCATCAAACATGGCACCATGACAACCATCCATAACATTACCAATACCCAAACGATTGTGGATAAAGGTCATAAAGACCTGCGTCGTGCTCGAGCCAGCAGCAACTCGTTAATTCCCACAACAACAGGCTCGGCTAAAGCCATCACCAAAATCTTTCCAGAATTGGAAGGAAAATTAAATGGTCTAGCTGTGCGTGTACCGTTATTAAACGGCTCACTCACAGATTTTGTCTTTGAAGCTAACCGACCGACGGATGCTGAGGAAGTTAACGCCTTATTTCAACAAGCTGCTGACAATAACTTAAAAGATRTTTTAGGTTATGAAACCCGTCCKCTAGTRTCRGCTGATTACACTAATGATGCYCGCTCAAGCATTGTTGATGCACCRTCMACGATGGTGATTAACGACACCCAAGTGAAAATCCTMGCGTGGTATGACAATGAATGGGSTTATGTGAATCGYA
Source organism: Gammaproteobacteria bacterium (assembly GCA_002400805.1). The sequence goes on along the minus strand of NVRG01000109.1, from coordinate 3,028 downwards.
TGATTGATATYGCCCATATGYTGGCKAAGTCTTTATAACCATGAACAACARCAGYTCTAGYCTAAAAAACTAYGCTGTTATTACMTTAGGCTATTGGGGYTTTACGCTYACWGACGGTGCRATCMGRATGYTGGTGGTWTTRTATTTCCACCAGCTAGGYTATWCACCGCTCGCCATYGCCAGCTTATTTTTGTTTTATGAGTTYTTTGGCATTGTGACCAACCTTGTTGGCGGTTGGTTAGGCTCACGTATMGGSCTGAACAATACCATGCATATTGGCATGRYMWTRCARGTYGYCGCCTTAATGATGCTGACGGTGCCAGTCGAATACCTGACCGTTATTTATGTGATGGCAGCACAAGCCTTATCCGGCATCGCCAAAGATCTCAACAARATGAGYGCYAAGGCSAGCGTCAAACTGTTTCTRCCCAGTGATKMMRGYYMACAATCATCAAAAACCTTATTTAAGTGGATTGCMGYCCTCACTGGCTCTAAAAACACYTTAAAAGGCATCGGCTATTTYTTAGGTGGTTTRTTACTYGCCATCTATGGYTTTCAARRTGCKTTATACATCTTGGCAGGCAGTTTATTTGTCGTGTTAGTTTTAACTTGGCTGATATTGCCGGGGGACTTAGGAAAAACAAAAAATAAAGCTAAGTTCWSCCAASTWTTYTCTAATACSKCWGCCATCAACTGGTTATCCGCTKCACGCTTTTTCTTATTTGGTTCRCGTGATGTTTGGTTTGTMRTRGCCYTGCCYGTTTATCTCACCGCCAGCTTGGGYTGGGATTATCAACAAGTCGGTAGCTTCTTTGCCTTGTGGATTATTGGCTACGGCATCGTACAAGCCTTAGCCCCCAAACTACTACGTGGACATCATCCAACAGGACATACAGCACACTGGTTAGCTTGGTTATTAATGTTATTTCCAGCAGGTATTGCCTTCGCTCTTTACCAAGGTGTTGATCCTACTTGGGTAATCATTGTTGGCCTAAGTCTATTTGCCATCGTATTTGCCATTAATTCCGCCGTGCATTCGTATCTAATCGTGGAGTGGTCAGATCACGACAAAGTCGCGATGAACGTTGGTTTTTATTATATGGCCAATGCCGGAGGGCGCTTAACAGGCACAGTATTATCAGGTTTGATGTTTCAATATTCAGGCTTGATCGGTTGCCTCATCACCTCATCGCTGTTTGTTGCCGCTGCCGCGTTACTATCCATCAAACTGCCTCACGACTGATTTCATTCAGAACAGCAGGAATGGACAATTAAACTCCACGCTGGATCCGTACACTTTTGCCTCACCCTTTGTGAGAAAAACCATGAGCAAAAAAACACATATTGAAAGAATGAATAAGGTGGTTCAGCATATCGAGAATAATCTTGATGCTGGCGTTAACATCGCGGCTTTAGCCACTATCGCCTGTTATTCAGAGTTCCACTTTCATCGTGTTTTTCGCTCCTACATTGGTGAAAGTGTATATGCGTTTCGTAAGCGCTTACTGCTAGAGAAAGCAGTGCATCGCTTATTGTATGCAAACGATAGCATCACAGATATTGCCTTTAAAAGTGGTTATGACAATCAATCGTCATTTAATAAAGCCTTTAAAAATCTGTATTCATATACACCCAGCCAAGTTCGCCAACAGAGGGTTTCCATCCAACCTTTAAAAATTGAACTGAGGCAAGACATGAAGCTAACAGCAGAAATTAAAACCATTGACGCAATTAATGTAATCAGCGCCAGAGAGATCGGCAGTTACCCCGAAGCCGCACCCAAAGCATGGGGGCGAGTGATGAAGTTTGCTTATGGCAATCGGTTAATGGATAAAGACATACGTTCCATCGGTATTTCACATGATGATCCTAGCGTCACTGCACCCGAACAGATTCGTTATGACGCTTGTGTCGATATAGATGCTGATTTAAAGAATCTAGACTTTAAAAATAACGATAACTTAGAGAAGAAAACAATCGCCGCTGGCAAATATGCAATGTTCCTGCATAAAGGATCGTATGAAACCTTTCCTCAAACCTATTCGTATATTTTTAATGAATGGCTGCCAGAAAGTGATTATCAAGTAAGCGGTGATAAAACTTGTTTTGAGGTTTACCTCAATCGCGACCCTAGAAAAACCAAACCAGAGAATTTAAGAACGGAGATTTATATTCCGTTGGTATAAGGCTAGAAAACCAAACTACCAATATCCAGGCTTCAATATAGGTTTCTTATTTGTAGGAATTTTATCTGCCAACTGAGAGTTTCGACACTCCTCATCAAGTATATAACTTCTTGTCCAGTCAACAATATCACTTAAACTTTTATTTGGAGGCCTTACCTTCTGGCCGCTTTCAGGTTTTTTCCGAGGAATAATTAAGCCCAACTTAATATCTTGTACATCAGAATTTATCAGCTTTAAGGCAGGTACGAGGTCTGAATCATTAGAGACTAGAATTTGCTGCTCACAACTCTTATGCATAGCATCTCTATACATTGCTAACGCTATATTTACATCAGTTTGTTTTTCTTCGAACTTCCAAATTTCTACTCGATTATCTTTATCTATCGGCTTGCTATAACGAGGAGGAGTTCCTTTTTCAACAGTATGATAACCAGAAATTATTTCAATCTGCTGTTGATAGACTTGGTTAAGAGCTCGATGGTAAGTGTTCTGTGCCGTAACAGAGTCTCGACCATGAGAAGCAAAGTTAGCTCTTACCGGTGCAGTAAAATATTTAATTTGAATAATATTTGATGAAGGATCTTGGACTTTAGCAATCGATTGGAATAGCTTGAAAATATCAAGCCATTTGAAAGAAGTGTTTTGTAATCGACCATAAAACAAATTATAGCCATCAATATAAACTATCGTATTCATTCAGTCTTACCATCCCTAGATATGAAAAAACCGCCAGAAGGCGGTTTTTTCGCCTCAAATTAACATTAACTTAATAATGATAAGAAGAGGTGAGTAGTGCAACTATTATAATTACCTTTTGGTAAAAAAGTAAACTATAGTTTACT